>CANLGS010000502.1 GCA_947490035.1 Gemmataceae bacterium | reverse complement strand
TCTTCCGATCTCCGCATCGTGACCAACTACAACGCCGACGCCGACCGCGTCGCGCCCGACGAGATCGTCCGCAAACTGCTGGCGCTGGTTCCGGCGCGCGGGCAGGAGTGATTTGTAGGGTGGGACAAGGCGCTGCGCCGTCCCACCATCTTCTCTTGTGGCACAGACATTCCTGTCTGTGCTTCTAAAGGCAACACAGACAGGAATGTCTGTGCCACAAGAACAAAGGCGTGGTGGGCCTGCGCAATGCCTTGTCCCACCCTACCCAACATGAACCCACTCGACACCGCCGTTCTGTCGCGCATCGACCGCCTCGAACTTGAGGCGCGGCTCGCGGTCGAGGGCTACCTCGCGGGCAAGCACCGCAGCCCGCGACAGGGTCTCGCCGTCGAGTTCGCGCAACACCGCGAGTACGCCCCCGGCGACGACGTGAAGCACATCGACTGGAGCGTGTACGCGCGCACCAAGCGGTACTTCATGAAACAGTACGAGCAGGAGACGAACCTCGTCGCGTGGCTGGTCGTGGACGCGAGCGAGTCGATGGGCTACGCCTCCGGCACGCGGAGCAAGTACGACCTCGCCAGCACCGCGGCGGCGGCGATGGCGTACCTCGTGCTTCAACAAGCGGACACGGTCGGCCTGAGTCTGGTCGCGAACGGCATCCGCGCGTACCTGCGGCCGTCGGGCCAGATGAACCAACTGCGCGAGGCGTGCCGCGTCCTCGCGGACGGCCCGTTCGCGGGAGGCGGCGGCATCGCGCGCGGCGTCGATGAGTTAGCCGGCCGCACCGGGCGCCGCGGGGTCGTGTTCCTGTTCAGCGACCTGCTCGACGACGTGCCGGACCTCCTCGCGGCGCTTCAACACCTGCGCTATCAGAAGCACGAAGTCGTTCTGTTCCACACCCTCGACGCGGCCGAACTCGACTTCCCGTTCCGGCACACGACGCTGTTCCGCGGTCTGGAAGGGCTGCCGGAAATCCTCACCGACCCGACCAGCGTTCGCGACAACTACCTGAAGGCATTGCACGCGCACATCGACGCCATCGAAGCCGGTTGCCGGCGGCTGGAGATCGACTACGTGCGCTTGCGCACCGACGCCGACCTGGGGCACGACCTCGCGGCGTACTTGCAAAAGCGCCACGGGCGGTGATGCCCTGATTTGTTCCGCCGCTTGCGGCTTCGCGGGCGCTTGCGAAACCGCAAGCGGCCACATTTGCCACTACCCATCGCCCCCGCACTTCGGGTATGCTCGACCCACTGCCGAACAACCGCTCTGCCGGTCCCGCCTTTCCGAAGGGCTTCGCCAATGCCCGTCCCGACCGATCCCGCCGCGTACTTCTCGCGCCGCACGCTGCTACGCCTCGCGCCGCTTTCCCTCCTCGGCCTCGCCGCGCGAACCAGCGCAAGCCCGCCCGAAGTCGGCGGCGGGAAGGCGAAGGCGCTGATCCTCCTCTACATGACCGGCGGCCCGGCGCAGCAGGAGACGTTCGACCCGAAGCCGGACGCGCCGGAAGGTACTCGCGGCGAGTTCAAACCGACCGCGACGAACGTCAACGGCGTCCAGATTTGCGAACACCTGCCGCTGCTCGCGAAGCAGGCGGACCGGTTCGCGATCATGCGTTCGACGTGGCACGGGTCGGACACGCACGGCGTCGGCGTTCACTACAACCTCACGGGCTTGAAGCACGCGCCGCGCGCCGCCGGCGAGCCGCTCGTGGACCGACGCGACCCGCCGTGCATCGGCGCGGTGGTGCGGCACCTGCGCGGCGACCGCAACGGCCTGCCGGGCGCGGTGCAACTCCCGCGACAAGTCGGTGACCAGAACAACGCGTACTGGGGCGGTCAGCACGCGGGCTTCCTCGGGCCGCGATTCGACCCGCTATTCCTCCACGACGAAAACTGGCTCCCCGGCGACCCCCTTCCCGGTCTGGCACCGACGGCCGACGTGACCCCGGAACGCCAATCGGCGCGCACCGAGTTGCTTGACGCTCTCCAGTCGAACCGTCCCGGCGCGAGCGGTTCCGATCAGGACTTCGTGCGGTTCCAGCGGCAAGCAATCGACATGCTGCAATCGTCCGCCGCGTGGAAGGCGTTCCGACTCACCGACGAGAAGCCCGGTACGCTCGCGCGGTACGGCGACAACCGGTTCGGGCGCAGTTGCCTCGTCGCTCGGCGCCTCGTCGAAGCGGGCGTCGGCTGCGTGACGGTGCCCTGGACGTTCAAGCAGTCCGAGCAGAACTTCGACACGCACAGCAAGCACTTCCCGAAGATGAAGGACAAGCTGCTGCCGACCATCGACCGCGCGATGGCCGCGCTGCTGGACGACCTCACCGACCGCGGGTTGTTGTCGGAAACACTGGTGGGCTGGACGGGCGAGTTCGGCCGCACGCCGAAAATCAACAACGGCGGCGGTCGCGACCACTGGGGCCGCGTGTATTCGACGGTGCTCGCGGGCGGCGGGGTGAAGGGCGGGCAGGTGATCGGCAAGTCTACGAAGGACGGCGGGCTTCCGGCTGACGACGCGGTTCACGTGTCGGACTTCTTCGCGAGCATGTACCACGCGCTGGGGTACACGTCCGCGAGCGCGGTGAAGGATGTCGCGGGCAGGCCGCACCACTTCGTGCAGGGGCGTGTGGTCGCGAAGTTGTTCGACTGAATCGTCTTGAATGTGGTCCGCCGCTCCGCGGCGGTCTTCTTGTGGCACAGACATTCCTGTCCGTGTGCTGAACCTTTTCAAAGCACACAGACAGGAATGTCTGTGCCACAAGACGAAGGCAAATGACCGCCGCGGAGCGGGGGACCACATTATTTCCACGCGACGAACGGCACCGGCAGCAGGAACGCGTGCTGTTCGTACAGCGTCGAAACGCCCTGCCAGCCGATGTGCTGCGACACCCACACGGCGAACACATACGCCAGCACAACCGGGATCACCGCCAACCGGCCCATCCACCGGACCAGCCAGAACCGCGGTTGCGGGCGGCGCGCGCCGCGGGCGTAGGCCCACCCGCCGAGGACGCGGGCCGGGAACATGAACAGCAGGAACAGCAGCCCTTCAAGGAACACGAGGTCGCGCGGAATCACTTCGATCTTCAGCAGGTAGAGCGGCATCGCGAACAGCAAATGAACCCAGAGCGCGAAGGCGAACGCGAGCGGCGCGCGTCGATAAACCTGCCGCACCGCCAGCACCTCGATGAACGCGCGGAACCGGTGCGTGCGCGCGAACCGCACCTGCATGAACGGCACGTACAGCACCACGATCGCGAACAAACCCGCGCCCATCAAACCCAGCAACGGGAACCGGTGACCGAGACCGAGCAGCAGCAGCGGGAACGCGAGCCACAGGAACGCGCCCACGAACCCGCGCAGGCCGAGCCAGAAGTAGTACGGCAGGCGCAGCCCGACCACCGTGTTCCACACGCGATCACGGGCTTCGGTCCACAGCCCGCCTTGCACCACGCGGTACGCAAGCCACGGGATATTAATTGGGTTCATGAAGTGTCGCAGGCGCCCGCCCCACAAGAGCGCGCCGACCGTGTGCAGCCCGAACGCGAACGCGAATGCGAGCAAGAATCCTTCCCACAACTTCGCGACCGTGCCGTTCGGGTCGATGATGCGGGCGGCTTCGGCCTCGATCGACATGAAGTACAACGGCAGCCACATGCACGAGAGGGCGAGGACGATCCCGCCGAAAAGCGCCGCGGTGCGCACGCCGACGAAGCCGTCGCGAATGCGGCCAGTGCGTGCAACGCGCCCGCTCGCTTCGAGCAGGTAGCCGAGCGCGAGAAACTGCCCCAGCGGTATCGCGGCCAGCACGGACAACCCCAGGAACAGCGCGACGACACCGAAGCACCACTCCGCGACGGAGTAAGCGAACTCCGCGGCGCGCTGAAGCGGGTGCTTCGGCGCGAGCGGCATGACGACGGGGACTTCGCGGTCGAACTCCGGTTCGACGAGCAGCGGCGGCGCGACGGGTATGGCGGCAGCGGGCATGGTTCGCGCGGTGGTGGGTGTGCGGTACTGGTGCTACCCTACTGATTTGCGTGACTTGAGGTTTGCTATAACATCATGGCTCAGAATAACATGGAGAGGAAGCCATGGTGTTACCGCCCCCTCAGAAGGCCAAGGGCACATCTCAGAATCCCTTCTCCCTTGGGGTACTCAGCCGTCTTCCGTT
>CANLGS010000501.1 GCA_947490035.1 Gemmataceae bacterium | reverse complement strand
TTGTCACTGGACCCGATCACTGTGCCACCCTTCACGCCGCCGCCTGCGAAGAACACGGACTGCACCGCTCCCCAGTGGTCACGGCCGGGCAGCTTCGATTTCAAACTCGGTTCGGTGAAGACTCGCGGCGTGCGCCCGAACTCGCCAGCCATGACCACCAGCACATCGTCGAGCATTCCGCGTTCGTGAAGGTCATCGAGCAGAGCGGAGATCGCCCGGTCGGTCGGCGGGAACAGAAACTCCTTCAGGTTCCGGAACGCGGCCTCGTGCGTGTCCCACGCCTCGTCGTTGCCCAGGTTCACCTGAACCATCCGCACGCCCGCTTCGATGAGTTGCCGCGCCATTAGCAGCGACCAGCCGAACGAGTTCCGGCCGTACCGCTCCTGCACTTTGGCCGGGGCCGCGTGAACGTCGAGCGCGCGATGCACGCGGCCGTCGAGCAGCATCGACACGGCCGACTGTCGGGCGCGGTCGAAGGCACCCGCCGAGCCGGCCCCATCGAGCGCTCGCAACTGTCGGTCAAGAGAGGCGAGGAGGCGGGTGCGGCTATCGACGCGGTCGGGGAGCATGTCGTGACCGAGTTCCAGCCGCGGCGCCTCGAACCGGTAGTTCGCCGGGGTCGTCTTGCCGTCTGCGCGCTGGAAGCCGTACTCGGGGAACGCGCCGTGGACGTAGCTGGCGTCGCGGTAGTTGCTCGCTTCGATGAACCACGGGTCGAACCGCGGGCCCATCTCGCCGGCGAACTGGCCGGGAATGGTTCGCCCGGTGACGTGAACCAACTTCTCCGGCAGCACGGCGGCGGGGGGCAGGTTGTTTCGCGGGGGGAACAGGCCCGTCACCACGGACGCGATACTCGGGAAGTCGGTGGGCTTCGGTCGGTTGCCGTCGAACCCGCTCGGCGCAGGCGTGCGGCCCGTGAGCATAACGTGGTGGCCGAGGGAGTGCTCGTTGTATGGGTGCGTCAGCGATCGCACGAGTGCCCAACGGTCGCTCCGCTCGGCCAGCATCGGCAGGTGTTCGCAGATGCGGACGCCCGGCGTACGAGTGGCGATCGGCTTGAACTCGCCGCGAATGTTTTCCGGCGCATCGGGCTTCGGGTCGAAACTGTCGTGCTGCCCGAGGCCGCCGGACAGGAAGATGTAGATCACGCCCTTCGGCTTCGTGGACGGCACTTGCGAGGCATTGTCTGCTGCCAGTGCCCGCAGGCCGGTGATGTGGTTTGTTCCAAGTCCCAGCAGCCCGAGCGCGCCGATCTGCATGGCCGCGCGGCGAGAGAACCGCGGGTGGTGGAAGGGAACGGAAGGGTTCATCATGGTTCGCTTTGTTTTTGTTGATCGCGTCTGTGGCGACCGGCACCCCCGCCTGGGCGGCCGGAATCGATCAGGGCATGCGAGTGGTGCTCCCGGTGTAGAAGCCGTCCGGGTGCGGGTTCGGGAACAGCGTCTCGTTCCCGATGCGGTGAGCACCTCACCGTTCCAACAGTCCCGCCACCACCATCGCGTGGACGGTCAACTTTGGTACCACGACGGTGATACCGTCAACAGTTTCCAATGCCTTCAGTTCAACCCCGTCCGGTTGCAGGCGAATCGCGCCGAGCTTGGTGCCCTTGCGAAACGTCACGCGGATGTCGTGGATCGGCAGCGTTTCCTCACGCAGCGGCACGTCATCCACGGGCAGCGCTTTCCCGCCGGTCGTGTTCACGTCGTTGAACAGGTGGACGATCAGCCGTTGCTTGCCGTCCTTGTCCTGCCGCATCACCGTGCTTTGCACGCACATCGGGGCGGTCACCGTGACTGGCTGTTTAACGTCGTTCGCCGCCCAGCGGATCGCGTTCGCCAGCAGGCACCGCTGGTACGGGTAGGCGTACAGGTAGTAGCCAGCGTCGAGGCCCGCCGACAAGTATACCACGCGGCCCTTGCCGTGCGTGCGGCTGACGACCGCCGGGAACGGCTCCGCCTTCGGATCGTCCTTCACCCGGAGCGTGGCGAGCGTTTGCGTGCCCGCGAGCGGTTTCACCCGCACCGCCGGCCCCTTGAACGTGACGGGTTCCGTTCCGACGTATTCCTTCAACTTGCCGGCGTTCAGCCATGAGTCGGCCAGCTGCAAATCGAACACGTTCTTCCGCTTCTCCCAGTAGTCCGGACCGATGCCCCTGGCGAAGTTCACGTCGAGGTCGGTCTTCGCTGCCGCAGCCGTGGGAAGCCCCTGATACTCGACGCCGAGCAGTTCGCCGAGGGCGAACTTGGCGCGGGGGTCGCCGTACTCGTCGAACAGCGACGTATCCAGGCTCGCCACCAACCCGCCCCCGGCTCGGACGTACTCGTCGAGGGCCTTCACCTGCTTCTCGTCGAGGCTCGCGGCGTTCGGTAGGATCACCACCGCGTACTTCTTCAACTCGCCCGCCGTCAGGTTCCAGTCGTTGATGACGGTCGTCGGCAGATGCTCCTCCAGTGTGGCTCGGAAGGTGCCGAACACGCTGGCCAGGTAGCGTTCCTCCACCCGGCCGGCCTCGCGGCCGTAGAAGGTGCGAGTGTTGTCGCTCATCAGGACCGCCGCCCATGGCTCCGGCGCCTTGTGCGTCAGCCACGGTTTCCGCTTCGCGACTTCGTTCAGACAGTGATCGACCGCTTCTCGCAGCCGTTTCGGCTGCGCCACCGCGATACTCGGCCCGGCCCCGTGTGTCAGCGCCAGCATCATGCGCCGCTCGATCTCGTGACCGGGGAAACTGTCCTTCCCGTAGGGGTTGCCGTGGCTCATCAGGTACGGCTCGCTGAACGCCACGCGGTGATTCGTAACGGCCCAGGCGTAGGCGTTGGCGAACGCCGGCACGACGGTGCTACCCCGGTTGCTCTCGTCGGCCCAAAACTCTTGATCCGGCGCGTCGAACAGCAGGTTCATCCGCGCCGACATGTTCCGGGGCAGACTGAGGAAGTGCCCGTACCGCCCGGCGTTCGTCGTCCACGTCACGAGCGCCACGCTCGGCTTGATGCCCTTCAATCGGGCTTGTGCCTTGGCGACCAGCGCTTCCAATCGTCGGTCGGCCCAGTGCTGATAGCGGCGGAACGCGGGGTCGTTCAGGTCGGCCTTCGGCGGGATCGGCTTACCGGTGTCGGCCTTGAAGTTCTTGCGGCAGTGCTCGCAGTAACAGACGCCTCCGTGGTGCAGCCCGTCGAAGCTGAACGCATCGATGGCCGGGTGCTTCTCGAGGATTTCGGCCAGCATGTCGATGAAGAAGTCACCGTAGGGTCCGAGTGGGCAGAGCATCCCGCCGTGACCGTACTTCTTCATGTCCACTTCCGGGATCGTCGTCGTGTCGGTGGGGATGCGCCGCCAGTCCGGGTGCGTTTCCCACACTTCGCCCTGGAGCGTCGGCGGGTAAACGGCGAGGATGCGGATGCCGAGTTTCTGGTACTCGGCGATGTCCTTCGGCAGCCGGTCCAGCCCGACGTGCGGGCTGCGCTTCTTCAGCAGCTTGCTGTCGTAGTACGGGTAGAACGGATCGACGAAGCCCATCTCGCTGATGGTCACACCGTGTTTGACGGCAGCAGTGCGGCCGGCGGTATCCATACCGGACAGCGTGTACCCAACGCCGGTGGTGCCACGCACCCATTCCGGAACGACGACCGGGCGGAACGGCATCTTCTCGAACGGCTGCGGCGGCAAAGGCGGCTCAGCGGCCGAAGCGAATCCGGGAAACGCGAGCGCAACGAGAAAAGCGAATCGGAGCATGGTGGCTAACATTCTCCAAGGTATACAAGGGGAATCGTTGCTGGTCGGAATGAACTTCCATCGACACGTCGGCGAGACCGTTCACTTCGCGATCTTGTAGAGGTGCTCGTCGGTTCGGAGGTACATCGCGCCGTCTGATAACACCGGTGCGGCTGGGGCGACGGCGTCCTGCCGAGAACCGCTTCGAGCACCCACACACCGCGCGCCACCGGCGAGGTGTCCACCGACTTCGCTTCCTGTGCCAGACTCGGGTACGAGATCGCAAACAGCAGAAGGGGCACCTGGGCGACCGCTGTTGAGCGGAGCATTCGAGAATCTCTGAGGCTTGGGAGCGGTTAATTCGTCAGGAATATCTTACTCGTAGTGACCAACTTCATGAGGTCGCGCATCTTGTTCCCGCTCTTGTCGAGGGCGGCGACGATGCGGTCCACCTCCCCGCGGTCGGCCACTTCCATCCGCCGCC
>CANLGS010000500.1 GCA_947490035.1 Gemmataceae bacterium | reverse complement strand
CACGGCAGTTGCGAGGTTCGCAACTGCCGTGCGGAACCCAGATGTGATTCGGCTTCGCAAAGCGGTCGAAATTTAATCTGAAGAACAGGTCGAAGCCCGCGACGTGATCCATGTGCAGGTGCGAGAAGCAGAGGTGATCGACTTCGCGCAGTTCGTCCGCGACCTGATGCGGGCAGCCGTCGCCGCAGTCGAAGAGGAGCCGCGTTTGCGCCTGCCCGGTATCGACCTTCACGAACAGCGCGTTATCGCGCCCCGGCCGACCGAGAACCTGAAAGAACAGCGGCATGGCATCACCGGGCAACGGGGCAGAATGGAGCAGCGAATGGGAGACACGAGGCAAGGTGTCCGCGTTCACTTCAGGAGTGTAGGCCTCACGCTCCGCGTGAGGTGCGTTCGCCCCCCGGTATCTCGCCTCAGCACCTGACACCGAACCTCACGCGGAGCGTGAGGCCTACACTCCTGAAGTGAACGCGGAGCGTGAGGACAACACCCCAAAACGAACGCGGCCGGAAGCTTTCGCCTCCGGCCGCGTTGTTTCTGGTTGTTCGTGCGAAGCCGCGAGCGGCTCGTACTTAGCTGACGAGATCCTTGATCCAGTAGGAGCTGGACTTCTCGTTCGGCTTCTCGCCGGCCACGTAGTACGGGCGGCCGAGGTTGTCGCGGACGCTGGCGTTCGTCTCCGGGGTCGGGTCGATGCCGAGGCCGCGGTAGATCGTGCCGTACACGTCGGCGATCATCGTCGGGTTCTCGACGGCCGCGGTGCCATCCTTGTCGGTCGCACCGTAGGCGACGCCGCCCTTGATGTTACCGCCACCGACGACCACGCTCCACGCGCGGGGGTAGTGGTCGCGGCCGCCGTTCTGGTTGATCTTCGGCGTGCGCCCGAAGTCGCCCATCCACACCACGACCGTGTCCTTGAGCCGGCCGCGCTGTTCGAGGTCTTTGACCAGGGTGCCCATGCCCTTGTCGAGGACTGGCAGGCGCTGGTTGGCGAGGATGTTGAAGATGCCGGCGTGGTTGTCCCAGCCGCCGAGGCTGACTTCGACGCAGGCGACGCCCGCTTCGACGAGCTTACGGGCCAGGAGGCAGCCCTTACCGAAGTTGTTCATGCCGGTGCCGGCGGCGCCGTACTCTTCCTTCAACTTCGCGTCGATCGGCTTGCCGTCGGTTTCCTTCTCGAGCGTGAACACTTCCTTGCGCTGGGAGACCACGAGGCTCAGAGCCTTGTCGTAGACTTCCTTGTGCGCCTGGGCGGCGTCCATCAGGGGCTTCTTGTCGGAGCCGGTCTGAACGAGACCGCCTTCGAGCCGCTCGAAGATCGCGGCGCGACGCTGCATCTGCGCGTCCTTGATCTCGCCCGGAGGGGAAACGTTTTCCGGCAGCGCACCGGGGTTCTGGACGGTGAACGGGGCGTACTTCATGCCGAGGAAGCCGGACCCGATCTGGGTGCCGCCGACCGAGATGAAGGCCGGGATGTCCGCGTTCTTGGCGGCTTCCGGGTCGATGCCCTGGTAGTACGACAGGACCGAGCCGACGTGCGGGAATTCGAGGATCGGGCTGCGCTGCTTGCCGGTGTTCATGATGAACGTGCCGCGAGCGTGGTCGCCTTCCTGCGAGTTCAGCGACCGGATGATCGACAGGTTCTTGAACTGCGCGGCGACCTTCGGCAGGTGTTCGGTGATCTCGACGCCGCTGGCGGCGGTCTTGATCGGCTTGTGCTCGCCGCCGTTCGGGCTGCCCGGCTTCATGTCCCACAGGTCGATCGTCGTCGGGCCGCCGCCCATCCACAGGACGATGAGGCTCTTCTGCTTCTTCTTGAGTTCCGCGGCGTGCGCGCGGAGGCCGCTCAGGAACGAGAGGCCGGGGACGGTGACAGCGGCGGCAGCCGCCGTGTGCTTCATGAAGTGCCGACGATCGGTAGTCCCGAACATGTTCCGCGCTCCGAATGGCGCCGGCGTCGCCGGCATGGGTGAGAAACTGCGTGTAAGACCGAGTGTATCTCGAAAGCCCGGCTCGAGCAAGAGGTTAAAGCGGCTTGTGGCTCGAACCGGTTCTGCTCTTCTGACGCGAACCTTACCGCGTAGTTCCCGAACCCGGCCGAAAATTGTCCGGATTCGGCGGTTTCGCTTGCGGCGGCTCGCGCCGGGCACGCAATTTCAACGCTTGGGAGAGCACGATGTTCCGCGCATCCCTGGGCTTTGTAAGAAATGCCACTCGGCCAACGAAGTGCAGGGCAATTTCATTATCCACTCAAACACTCCGCTGAAGAGAAGAGCCGCAGATGACGCAGACGGACGCAGATCAAGACAAGAAGTGAAGAGTGTTTTGAAGAACTCGGTCTCTTGGCTTTAATCTGCGTCCGTCCGCGTCATCTGCGGCTCTTCTCTTGAGCTGCGTGGGCGGCTCGCAAGGGGTGGCGCGCACCAATGTGAAGGATGAAACAGCCCTGGCGCGATGCGACGGCTTCGCACCGCGCCTGTAAACCGCTCGCGCGTCTGGGGTATGAGCAATGCGGACACTTTCTGGAGTCTGAATGAGTGCGTCTGCTGAAACCCGTCCCCCCACTTCGACCATCACCCGCCCCGAATGGGCGCTAATCTTCGTCCTCGTCGCGATCCAGTTCACGCACATGGTGGATTTCGTCATCATCATGCCGCTCGGCGGCCGGTTGATGCGCGAACTCTCCCTTACGGAGGCGCAGTTCGCGCACATCGTTTCCGCCTACGCGTGGGCGGCCGGGATCGCGAGCCTGGCGGCCAGCTTCGTGATGGACCGGTTCGACCGCAAGACGGTTCTCTTGTGGATGTACGCCGGGTTCACGCTCAGCACGCTGTTCTGCGGGCTGTCCGAGGGGTACGAGTGGCTGCTGGTGTCGCGCACGCTGGCGGGCGCGTTCGGCGGCACGGCCGCGGTCGCGCTCATGTCGGTGATCGGCGACGTGTTCCCGCCAGAGAAGCGCGGCAGGGCAACTGGCGCCGTGATCTCGTCGTTCGCGGTCGCGTCCATCGCGGGTCTGCCGGCCGGCTTGATGCTCGCGGAGTGGTTCGGGCGCGGCGCGCCGTTCCTCGCGCTCGCGGGCTTGAGCGCGCTCGTGTGGGTGCTGGCATGGGCGAAGTTGCCCGCCGTGCGCGGGCACCTGACCGCGGCGCGCCCGAACCGCTGGGCGGAGTTCGCGTCGGTCGTGAGCAACCGCTCGCACCTGGGTGCGTTCGCGTTCTCGTTCTTCCTGGTGCTGGGCACGTTCACGGTCGCGTCGTTCATCGGCCCGTACCTGACCGCGATCAACGGCTGGACCGAAGGCCAGCTCTCGCAGATCTACTTCGTCGCGGGACTCTGCACGCTCACCGGCATGACCGTGATAGGCCGAATGGCGGACCGCCTCCCGCGGCTCGCGCTGTTCCGCGTGCTGGGCTTCGGCGCGCTGGTGATGGCCGTGGTGGTGACGAACCTCCCGCCCGGCCCGCTGTGGGTGGCCGCGCTCACGATGAG
Source organism: Gemmataceae bacterium (assembly GCA_947490035.1). Taxonomy (GTDB): domain Bacteria; phylum Planctomycetota; class Planctomycetia; order Gemmatales; family Gemmataceae; genus Gemmata. The sequence continues at coordinate 706 of CANLGS010000500.1, read as the reverse complement.
CGGGTTCATGGTGATGGCCGCGGGGCGGATGGTGCCGGTTCAGGCGATGATGCTGGGCGTGCCGCGGCCGAAGAACCGCGGCGCGTTCATGAGTGTGAACACGAGCGTGCAGCACGCCGCGACCGGCCTCGCACCTCTGATCGCGGGCGCGCTGGTCACGATCAAACCGGGTGAGGTGATCGGCTACCCCAATGTGGGCTGGGTCGCGGCGGGCACGGCTGCGATTTCGCTGCTGCTCGCGGGGCTGCTGAGGCCGGCGAAGGCGGACGTGTCGCCGCTGGATGCACCGGAACACCTGGAACTCTTGGGCGAGCGGGGGGCGTAAGCCCCCTGATGTCTTTGCGCACGTTGAGCGTTGGGAAGTATCAGGGGGCTTACGCCCCCCGCTCGCCTTTTCGGAGACGCGTCAGCACCTCCGCGAAGTCCGCCGGTGGCGGAACTTCCCAGCTCACCGCGTCGCCGGTCTCCGGGTGCGTGAAGCCGAGCCGCGTCGCGTGCAGCATCGGCCGCTTCGCCCCGCTGCCGTCGGCCGCTGGCTTCCCGCTGATTGGCCGGTCGTACACGGTTTCGCCGCACAGCGGCGCGCCGGCTTCGCCCAGGTGGATGCGCACCTGATGCGTGCGGCCTGTGTCCAACCGGCATTCGACAAGCGCGAATATGCCGAACGTCTCCAGCACCGCGACGTGCGTGACGGCGCGCTTGCCGT
>CANLGS010000499.1 GCA_947490035.1 Gemmataceae bacterium | reverse complement strand
GATGCTGAAAACAAGGGCGTTTTGCATCGGTGTATCAAATCCGGGATGAACGATTTTCGATGGCAACCCCAACTTCCGATCAGCCTGGAGTAGCCCGCCACTCCGCGGCGGTTCTTATTCTGTTCTTGGTGGCACAGACATTCCTGTCTGTGTGCTTCGAGGGGCCAACCGCACAGACAGGAATGTCTGTGCCACCAAGAACAGAACCGCCACGGAGTGGCGGACCACACTCAAGCGGAAGGGCAGGGATTCGAACCCTGGAACGCCTTTCGGCGTTGCTGGTTTTCAAGACCAGTGCAATCGACCACTCTGCCACCCTTCCTCGCTTCCCGCAATCGTATCGGCGCGGCCGGCGCTCTCAAGACGAAATCCGCGCCCATCGGGTTCACCGATCATCGGGCTTTCCGGTTCCGCTCGGCAGTTCCACGCAAACCCGTGACCATCCATAAACTGGAAGTGATGGACGCGGCGGGTTCGTCCCGCGCGCTGGTTCGCAACACACCACACCGAGGAGTTTCCCGTGGCACACACTCTGCCCGCGCTGCCGTATGCGTTCGACGCGCTCGAACCGCACATCGACGCCAAGACGATGGAGATTCACAGCCAGAAGCACCACAAAGCCTACGTCGATAACCTGAACAAGGCGCTCGAATCGGCCCCGGAAATCGCGGGCCAAGACATCGTCACGCTGCTCCGCGGGATCGGCAGCGTGCTGCCCGCGATCAAGCAAGCAGTCATCAACAACGGCGGCGGGCACCACAACCACGCGCTCTTCTGGGAGATCATGGGGCCGGGCGCGGGCGGCGAACCCACCGGGGCCATCGGCGACGCGATCAAGGACGCGTTCGGCGACTTCGCGAAGCTCAAGGACACCGTGAAGAACAACGGCCTGACGCAGTTCGGCAGCGGCTGGAGCTGGGTCGTGTACAACCCGACCAGCGGCAAACTCGAAGCGCTCAAGAAGCCGAACCAGGACAGCCCGTTGATGGAAGGCCTCGTGCCGGTGATGGGCGTGGACGTGTGGGAACACGCCTACTACCTGAAGTACCAGAACCTGCGGGCCGCGTACCTCGACGCGTGGTGGAACGTGGTGAACTGGAAGGCGGTCGAGGCCAAGTACGTCGCGGCGAAGGCCGGGAAATAGTCGCCTGGTGAACCGCGACCGTGAGGGAGTGGGTGGGCAACCCGCACCGCGAAGACAACCGCTCCCTCACGGTCGCGGTTCACCAGTCTGGATTTCCCCTCCCCGCCTCCACAGGTCGCGGCTACCATCGGAAGACACCTTCCGGGGCCGCGACCATGCTCTCTCTCCGCTTCCCGCTCGCGCTGTTTCTCACGCTCACCGGCACGCTCGCCGCGCACGCGGTCGAACCGTGGGCCGACGACAAACTCCCCGTCACCGACGGCGTCGCGCTGTGGCTCGATGCGCCACGCATCGACGCGTCACACAAGGCGAACAAACTCCCCGCGGGCGGCAAACTCGCGACGTGGTACGACGGTTCCGGGAAGGGCCGGCACCTTCAGCAGCCGCTCGCGGCTTCGCAACCGACGCTCGTGAAGGTCGGCACCGACACCGTCGTGCGGTTCGATGGCGAAACCAATCACCTCCGGCTCACCGGCGGCAAGGACGAACTGAAGGCGTTCACCGCGTTCGTGGTTGTTGCGCCGCGAGCCAACCCCGGCGCGTTCCGCGGGTTCTTCGCGCTCAACGCGCCCGACGGTCGCGACTACGAAACCGGCCTCACCATCGACATGGGGCCGAACGCCACGCCGCGGTTCACCGAATTGAACGTCGAGGGCAAGGGCTTCGGCGGGCAGCGGAACCTGATGAAACCGGGCGGCGACTTCGGCAAACTCTACCAGCTCGAAGTGCGCGGCGACGGGAAGGCGGTGCGCGTGTTCGTGGACGGAGCCGCGAGCGGCGAGCGCGCGTGGGCGCCTGCGGCGCTGTCCCTCGCGGAGATCACCCTCGGCGCGCGCTTCCACACGAACGGACCCGGCAAGCACGAGGTTCGCGGGTTCGCCAAATGCGATGTCGCGGAGGTGCTGCTCTACGACCGCGCGCTTTCTGATGACGAGGCGAATCGCGTTCGCGCGTACCTCACCGCGAAGCACGCGAGCCTGAAACAGAACCTGCCTCCGAACGCGCCGGTCGCCGGTGAGCGCCTGGTGCCGGTGAAGGACGCGCCCGCGGTGCAGGTGTTCGTGCCGGGCTTTACCGTGAAGCAACTTCCCGTTGATCTCACCAACGTGAACAACGTGAAGTACCGCGCCGACGGGGCGCTCGTCGCGCTCTGCTACAACGGCGACATTTGGGTACTCAAAGACACCGACGGCGACGGGATCGAAGACAAGGCCGAACTCTTCTACGAGAACAAGGGCAAGCTCCGCGGGCCGATCGGGATGGACCTCACGCCGCCCGGCTACAAGCACGGGCAAGGCGTGTTCGTCGCGAGTAAGGGCAAGATTTCGCTCATCGTGGACACCGACGGCGACGGCAAAGCGGACAAGGAAATCGTCGTCGCGGACGGGTGGCAGGAGATCAAGGTCGCGGTGGACGCGGTCGGCGTCGCCGTCGATCCGAAGGACGGCAGCGTCTACTTCGGCCGCGGCACCGGCGACTACTCCAACGCCTACCGCACCGATAAAGACGGCAAGGCGCACTACTCGATCAAGGGCGAAGAGGGCACGATCCAGCGCGTCTCCCCAGACTTCAAGACGCGCGAAACCGTCGCCACCGGCATCCGCTTCTCCATCGGGCTTCACTTCAACAAGGCCGGCGACCTGTTCTGTAGCGATCAGGAAGGCGCGACGTGGCTCCCCAACGGCAACCCGTTCGACGAACTGCTGCACATTCAGCGCGACAAGGTGCGGCACTACGGCTTCCCGCCGCGACACCCGAAGCACCTGCCCGATGTGATCGACGAACCGAGTACGTTCGACTACGGCCCGCAGCACCAATCGACGTGCGGCTTCTGCTTCAACGAACCGGTGAAAGCGAACGGCCCGACGTTCGGCCCGAAGGCGTGGGCCGGCGACGTGTTCATGACGGGCGAGTCGCGCGGCAAACTCTACCGCACGCAACTGGTGAAGACGGAAGCCGGGTACGTCGCGAAGAACCAGCTCTTCGCGTGCCTGAACATGCTCACCATCGACTGCTGCATCGCGCCGGACGGTTCGCTCGTGGTCGCGTGTCACAGCGGCGGCCCGGACTGGGGCAGCGGCCCGACGGGGAAGGGGAAGCTCTACAAGATCACTTACACCGACAAGGAACACCCGCAACCGGTGCTGGTGTACCCGGCCGGAGTGCGCGAGGTTCGCGTCGAGTTCGACCGGCCGGTTGACCCGCAACTGTTGCGCGACGTGCTTTCGCAAACGAAGATCACCGCGGGCAAGTTCGTTCGCGCCGGCGACCGCTTCGAGACGCTGTGGCCGGGCTACGCGGTCGTGCAAGCGGAGAAGGCCGCGCCGCGTTTCAACGTCGCGGTTCACTCCGCGCAACTCACGCCCGATCGCCGCACGCTTGTGCTGGCGACGGACCCACTTCACGGCGCGGTGCATTACGCGCTCACGCTACCGGGCATGGGCCGACCCACCAAAGAAGCGAAGGGGGAGTTGAAGCAGCATGCGGCGATTGACCTCGACTTCGATCTGAGTGGGGTTGAGGTGAACGTACTCGCGAGCAAGGACGACGGCAGGCTCGCTCGGCAATTGTGGCTTCCCAGTTTGGACTTGAACGTGGCTCGGAAGCTGACTGCCGGAAGCGCTCCGCACACTATTCTCTGGGATGCCATCGCGAACTCCGGCATGCTCGAACTGAAGACAAAACTGAACCTGAAGGACATGCTTCGCCCGGCGGTTCAGCCGGGGTCGAAGATCGACTTCGAGTTACCAAAAGAACAGATCACAGTCAAATTCGGATCAACTCCCATTGGGAAGAAGCAAGAGGGTGACTCGTGGGCCGTAGCTCTCACTTTGATAAACACGCCCACAGGACCGAAGAGTGATCCTGCGGTTGTCTGGTTTACGGCCGAAGACAATCGCTCGCGGCCGTTCCCCCTTCACCGCGCGCTGCTCCCGTGGGCGGATACGAAAGCCGAGATCGGCAAGCCCCTCGTCGTCGAACGCGCGAAGGAACTCGACGGCGGGAGTTGGGCGCGCGGGCGGAAAGTGTACTTCAGTGAAGAGGCCGCGT
>CANLGS010000498.1 GCA_947490035.1 Gemmataceae bacterium | reverse complement strand
TCCAGGCCGCGCTGCCCGAAATCGAGCGGTTGCAACAGAAGCTCAACGCGAAGGTCACGCAGGACAACGTCGGCCAGCCGAACGAGGCTGCGTTCGTCAAAGAACTTAAACTCAAGCCTCCTGCGGCTCAACCTTTCAACGAAGCAGAACGGCGGAAGCACGCGGCGAACACCGCGGCGGAACTCTCGCAGCGCATGGGCACCGGCAGCGTCGGCAACGCGGCCACCGCCGGTGCGCTGGGCGACTTCTACCAGTACACCATCGACCACCCGGTCACCCTGCCGCGGCAGAAGAGCGCGATGCTGCCCATCGTCGGCAAGGCCATCGACGGCACCCGCGTCTCGATCTACAACGCGAACGTGCAAGCCAAGCACCCGCTGCTCGGGCTGCGCTTCAAGAACACCAGCGGCGCGCACCTCAACCAGGGTCCGATCACGGTGTTTGAAGGCAGCGTGTACGCCGGCGACACCCGCATTCTGGACGTGCAGCCGAACGAAGAGCGCCTCCTCAGTTACGCCATCGACCTCGGCACGGAAGTCGATCCGAAGGCCGGCGCCGGCAAGCAGAAGATCACCAGCGTGAAGGCCGTGCGTGGCATCGTCACGACGATGACGAAGGTGAGCGAGGAGACGACGTACAAGGTCGTGAATCGTAGCCAGACGGACCGCACGCTCTTGATCGAACACCCGAACCGCACGGCGCAGCAGTTCAAGTTCGTGGACACCGACAAGCCGGTCGAGGACACGCCCGAAGTGTTCCGCTTCCAGCACGCGCTCAAGGCCGGCGAGACGAAGAGCTTCACGGTGAAGGAAGAGAAGGACGTGGTCGCGACGGTGTCGCTCACCAACGGGGCCGAGAACCAGATGCGGTACTTCATCAGCCTGAGCGAGGCCAGCCCGGCGCTCAAGCAGAGGTTGCAGGACGCGCTCAAGATCAAGGCCGACTGGGACGTGATGCTGCGCGAACTCAACCAAGTCAACGCGGACCTGTCGCGGTTGACTATCGACCAGGACCGCATCCGGAAGAACCTGCGCGAGACGCCGAAGGAAGCGGAGGTGTACGACACCTACCTGAAGAAGCTCAGCGCCCAGGAGAAGGAAATCGACGGGCTGACGACCAAGCAGAAGACATTGATGGCCGACGAGTTTACGGCCCGCAAGAAGTACGAGTGGTTCCTCGCCAACATCACCGACGAGAAGTGATACGAGACGCGCAGTTCTCGTTGCGACGCTCGGTGTCGCAACGAGGAATCCCATCACCTCCCCATCCGTCACACACCGCGCATCCCTCCCGCCTTGCGTTCAGGTCGTAAGCGGGATTGTTTCTCGACTCCGGGCGGGGTATGAGGGCGGCGCGCGATGGGTCGCGATGGGTCTCGTTCGCACCGACATCCGGCGGGCTGCGCAAAGTTACCGGCAGACTCAAGGCCGGCGGCGCGGATGACGATATCCAATCGCGTGTCGCCTTCCAACCGGTTGCCGTGCGCGGAGCGTCCGCGTTGCCGCTCGGCGCGGTCGGGACGAACGTCCCGTTGCACGCCGTGACCGGTGGTGGCCCCTGTCATCCTGCCCGAAAGGATTTCGTTATGCCCGATCAACCGTTCCGCATGATCATGATTTCGGCGATGTACGAGAACGGCGGGAACACCACCCAGCGGTTGCTCGACGGCCACCCGGAACTGTTCGCCTACCCATTCGAGTCTCAGCCCGGCACCAAGTACGTGCAGGACTACTTGACCAGCGTCTTCCCGGTGAAGTACCGCTGGCCGGTGTTCCCGCTCGACGCCTCGCTTGAGTCCCAGTACGAGACAATCATTGACGAAGAGTGCAAGGTCCGCCTCAAGACCCCGCAGTCGAGCAAGTTCAAGACGTACCCGATGGAGATGAACGACAAGGAGCGCAAGGCTCTGTTCGTCAAGTACGCCAGCGAACTGCCGAACACCCGCGGCGCGCTGATGGAGGCGTTCTTCCGCGCTTCCGCCGACGCGTGGAAAGACTTGAAGCGCACCGGTCGCGAAACCACGCACGTCGGCTACAGCCCGATCATCGTGGTGGACGCCGACAAGATCGTCCGCGACCTGCCGCACGGGCACGTCCTGCAGGTGATCCGCAACCCGTGGTCGGCCTACGCCGACACGAAGAAGCGGGCCGTGCCGCTGTCGCTGGCACACTACATCACCGGCTGGTGCCTGAACCAGACATCGGCGATGGCGTACCGCGAAATGCACCCCGGCCGCGTCCACGTCCTCCGCTTCGAGGACATCGTGGTCGATCCGGTCGGCGTCCTCAGCGGGTTCCTCAAGAACGTCGGCGTCGGCTCTTCGGAGACGCTCGCCAAGCCGAGCTGGAACAGCCAAACGCTCACCGAGGTGTACCCGTGGGGCACGATCCGCACGCCGACGCCGGCCGCGAACCTGGCGACCGCGATGGAACTGTCGGCGGCGGAGCAGGAGGAGATCGCGGTTCGCACCGCGTCGCTGCTGAAGATTCTCGGGTACGAGAACTTCCTGCAGAGCGGCACCGCCAAGCGGATGGCGGCGTGATTGCCGCGTACAGCCCGGTGCTGGTGACCGGGGCGGCGGGGTTCGTCGGGGCGGGGATCGTCCACGCCCTGATCGGCCAGGGTCACGAGGTTCACGTGCTGCTCCGCTCCGGGTCCGACCCGTGGCGGTTGCGGCCCGTGTGGTCTCGACTGACGGCCCACACCGCTGATCTCATGGACGCGGACGCCGTCGCTGCGGCGGTGGCTCGCGTCCAGCCGCGGGCCGTGCTGCACCTGGCGGCGCACGGCGCCTACGAGCGGCAGTCCGACGCCCGCGCCATCATCCAGACGAACATCCTGGGCACGTACAACCTGCTCGACGCCGCGTCGCGCTGCACCGACCTGCGGATCGTGGTGAACACGGGCAGTTCGTCGGAGTACGGGTTCAAGACGGAGGCGATGCGGGAGGCCGACCGCGTCGAGCCGAACAGGTTCTACGCCGTCGCGAAGGCGGCGCAGACGCACCTCGTCACGCTGCTCGCGAAGCGCGGCACGGTGCCGGCGGTGACCTTCCGGCTATTCTCGGTGTACGGGCCGTGGGAAGAACCGACGAGGCTCATCCCCACGCTCGTCCGCCGCGTCCGCGCCGGGCTGCCGCTGGAGATGGTCGGTCCGGCGGTGGCGCGCGACTTCGTCTACCTGGACGACGTGACCGACCTGCTGACCGACTTCCCCAAACTCGCCGCGGCCAGCGGCGGGGTGTTCAACTTGGGGACCGGTCGCGAGACGACGCTGGCCGAAGTGGTTGAGGTGATTCAGGAGTTGGCGGGCCGCAAGGTCGAGGTTCGCTGGGGGGCGATGCCGGCCCGGCAGTGGGACGCCACCACGTGGCGCGCCGACCCGGCGCACGCCGCGGAGCGGCTGGGGTGGGTGGCGCGGGTTCCGCTCCGGGAGGGGCTGGCCCGAACGATCGCATGGTCCGAACACAGGGAGCGTGAGGATGAAGCGGGCGACCGTCGGAAAGCCGCCTGACACGGGCGGGGACGCGGCGGTGCTGCGCCGCTGGATCATCGAGCAGTGCCGCGACGCGAACGTCGGGCACCTCGGCTCGGCGCTGTCGATCGTCGAAATGCTGGCCGTGCTGTGGGGCGATGTGATGCACCGCCCCGGTACGGACGACCCGACACGCGACCGGTTCATTCTCGGCAAAGGGCACGCCGCCCTCGCCCTGTATGCCGTCATGCGGTTGCACGGGTTGATCGACGAAGCCACCTACCGGACGTACTGCCAGGACGACTCGCTCTTGGGCGTTCACCCGGAACACGGGTTGCCGGGCGTCGAGGTCACGACCGGCTCGCTCGGCCAGGGTCTCTCGGTCGGCTGCGGGCAGGCGATCGCGCTCGCCAAGCGCGGCTCGAAGGCTCGCGTGTTCGTCCTGGTGAGCGACGGCGAGTGTAACGAAGGTCAGGTGTGGGAAGCGGCCATGCTCGCCGCCCATCACCGCCTCAAGAACCTCATTGTGATGGTGGACGACAACGGTTCACAAGCATTCGGCGCCGCACGCGACGTGATCGACATGTCGCCGATGTCCGAGCGCTGGCGCGCCTTCGGGTGGCACGCGGTCGAAGCCGACGGGCACGACGTGTCGGCCCTCCGCGACGCGCTCACGACCGCGATCGACGCGCGCACCGGTCCGGCCGTCGTGATCGCCAAGACCGTTCT
>CANLGS010000497.1 GCA_947490035.1 Gemmataceae bacterium | reverse complement strand
GCGCCCGGCGACGGCCCGCCCGAATCGGCCGACCGCGCCGAACAGCGCGAACTGGTCCGCGCCGCGGTGGACCGCCTTCCGGACCTGCTCCGGCAGGTGGTTCTGCTCGCGTACTTCCAGGGGCTGAAGTACCGCGACGTGGCCGCCGCGCTCGACATTCCCGTGGGCACGGTGAAGTCCCGGTTGCACGCCGCCCTCGCCCGGCTCACCGAGGACTGGCACGCTCAAGAGGGGTCAGGGGACAGGGGACAGGGGTCTGAGAATAAAGACGAGGAGTCGGGAGTTCAAATCCCGCTGTAGCCTGACGATTTGTGGCACAGGCTTCCAGCCTGTGTACCTAAAAATCACAGGCTGGAAGCCTGTGCCACAAGAGCAGAAGGTAGGACGGCGCAAAGCCTTGTCCCACCCTACAAGAAAGCCCGCACCGCGGAGCGTTTCCCACCATGTCGGACGAAGACCTGATCGGCTACCTGTTCGACCTGCTCGACCCGGACGACCGGGCCGCGGTCGCCGCGTGTGTAGACGCCGACACCGAAGTGGCCGCGCGTCTCGAACGGTTGCGCGCCGCAGCCGCGCCGGTGCTGGCGACCGCCGAGGCCGAGCGCGACGACCCGCCCGAACCACAGCCGGGCCTGGCCGTGCGGGCCATCGCGAAGGTGGCGCAGTACGTCGTCGAACACGAGCCGCGCGCGTCCGAACCGGAGCGCCCCGAAACGGCCATGTCCGCGTTCCTGCGGGACTATAACTCCGACGCGCCGGTCGAGTTCGAGCCGGGCACGCGCGCGAAGGTGCCCGGCGCGACGGCCGCACCCGCACCGCCGGCGAGCGACGGCCCGGACCCGCAACCCGGCCGCCGGTTCCGCGCCGACCTGATCGTCGCCGCCGGGATCGCCTTCCTCGGCTTCGGCCTCGTGTTCTCCGGCATCGCCAAGGCGCGCCAGCAGCAGCGCGTGTACGCCTGCCAGAACAGCCTGCGCACGCTGCACACCGGCTTGGCCGGGTACGCGGACTCCGACCCGCAGAGCCGCTATCCGCAGATCGGCACCGCCGCGTACCCGACGGCCGACACGTTCGCCGCCTCGCTCACCGACTTGGGCCACCTGCCCGCCGGCTACCGGCCCGGTTGCCCCGCGTCCGCGGACTACGCCGCCTACGCCTACACGCTCGGTTTCCGCGGGCCGAACGACGAACTCGTGGGTCTGCGCCGCTCCAACGCCGCGTCGCCCGCGTGCGACGAGTACGACCTGATGCCGATCTCCGCCGACTTCCCGACCGCCAGCGCCGCCCCGTGCGCCGGCCCGCTCTCGCCTCACGCCGGCTGCATGAACGTCCTCTTCGTGGGCGGGAATGTTCGCCTCACCACGTCCCCGTTCGTCGGTCCCGGTGGCGACGACATCTACCGCAACGTCTACAACGTCGTCGGCGCCGGCGCCAACCGCAGCGACGCCGTGCTGGGACGACCGGGCGACCGGCCGTGAGACTGCGGTCCCACGGCTCGCTTCGTCTCCCTGTCTCCCCGTCTCCCTGTCTCCCTGTCTCCCTGTCTCCCTGTCTCCTGACCTACTCTCGCACCAGCAGGCCCATCGCCTGGCGCAATTTCACCTCGGTCGTGTGCCACTCGATCACGCTCGTGAGCAGATCGCCCTTTGCCTTGACGAGGTCGAGCTTCGCGGCCGCAAGGTCGGCGGTCACGTTGACGCCGGCCGCTTTCCGCTTCTCCAGTTCCGCGACCTTCGCTTCGACCGCGCGCACGTCCAGCGTGCGGGCCGCGACCGCGGCGCGGTAGCCGCGGAGCGTGGCCGCGGCCGCGCGAATCTCGGCTTCGGCCTGGCGCTCGCGCGCGGCCAGCGCGCCGGCGGCGCGCTGACTCGCCTGCTGCCGCGCCGGTTCCTTCGTGAACGGCAGGAACAGCAGCGCGAGCGGGTTGTCCGATTTCAGCTTCGCGAGCAGCGGGTTGATGCCGGTCAGCACCGCGTCCGTCAGTTCGTCGGCAACGCCGTTCGCGAGGGCGCGCAGCGCGTTCAGGTCGGGCCGGTAGTGCGATCCGGTCGCGAGCGCTTGCGCCACGTCCACGTCGTCCGGGTTCACGCGAAGCGAGTCGGCCGGCCACAGCGAGAGCGGGTCGTTCGCGGCGAGGTTGAGTCTGGCGCGGAGGCCCGCGTTCAGCGCCCCGATGCCGCCTTCGAGCTTCGCCTGCTGCGCCTCGATGTCGAGTAACTTGCGGCGGATCGCGGGCGTGTCCGCGCGGTCCTTCAGCCCGGCGCGCTCGGCCTTCTCCGCGTCGGCGAGTTGCGCGCGAAGTTCCGCGCCGGCTTCGGTCAGCAGGTCGAACTGCCCTTCGGCCTCCGCGAGTTTGAAGAACTCGCCGAGCGCGTCGCCCGCGGCGCGGTTGCGGAGTTCGTCGGCGGCGTACCCGCGAACCACTCGGCTCGCCTCCGCGGTCTTCGCGGCCTTCTTCATCAGCTTCGCGTGCGCGGGCGATTCGTTCTCGGGGTGGCGGTCGAGGTCGTCGGCGAACGGGGCGGCGGCGGCGGCGTAGCGGCGGCACTCGGCGGCCGTGAGCCGCCGGTACTCGGCCGGGCGCGTGAGCGGCGGGGCGGGGTCGGTGGGTACGGCCGACACGTCGGGTTCGATCGCGGTGCGGGGCGTGACCGGCAGTTGCGGAACCGCGGGCGCGGGCCGCATTTGCGGCGCGACGTGCGTGTGGCACCCCGCGAGCGCCAGCAGCGCGTAACAGAGAACGCGGGTCGCGGGGAAGTTTATCACAGCGAAATAATCGGCACGGCCGCTCCAACTTCTTCAGGGGAAGCGGAGGTTTTGATCTTCAACCCGACGCCGTTCGCGGGCCGTTCCACGACGGAATGAACTGTCGGGCACGGGCGTTCCGCGTTACGATGGGAAAGCATGTCTCCAACTCGTGTTGCGCTCGTCGGGTGCGGGAAGGTCGCGGGCATCCACGCGGCGGCGCTCGCGTCACTTCCCGAAGCGGAGTTCGTCGCGGCGTGCGACATCAGCGCCGACCGCGCCAGCGCCTTCGCCGCGAAGTACGGCGTGAAGCCGTTCACCGACCTCGGCACGCTGCTGCGCGACGCGCGCCCGGACGCGGTCATCATCGGCACGCCGCACCCGCTGCACGCGGAAGCCGCGGTTCAGGCCGCCGAAGCCGGCGTTCACGTTCTCGTTGAGAAGCCGCTGGCGGCCAACCTCGCGGACTGCGACGCAATGCTCGCGGCGGCGCGCAAGAGCGGCGTCACGCTCGGGTGCATCAGTCAGCGGCGCTTCTACGAACCGGTGCAGCGCATGAAGCGTGCGATCGACGCGGGCAAGATCGGGAAGCCGGCGCTGGGTGTGTTCATCCAGTACAGTTGGCGCGACGCGGCGTACTACGCGTCGGACCCGTGGCGCGGCAAGTGGGACACCGAAGGCGGCGGCGTACTCGTCAATCAGTCGCCGCACCAACTCGACATCCTGTTGTGGCTGATGGGTCCGGCGAGCGAGGTGTCCGGTTGCTGGGCGAACCTGAACCACCCGACGGTCGAAGTGGACGACACCGCAGTGGCGACGATCCGCTTCGCGAACGGCGGTCTTGGCTCCATCGTCACAAGTCTGTCGCAGAAGCCGGGCATCTACACGAAGGTCCACATCCACGGAACGAGCGGCGCGTCGGTGGGCGTCGAGACGGATCGCGGCGCGACGTTCATCGCGGGCGTGTCGGAGATCGCGGAACCGCCGCTCACGGACCTGTGGACCGTGCCCGGCGAAGAGAAATTGTTGAGCGAGTTCCAATCAGAAGACCGCACCGCGTTCGCAAGCGTGAACGCGACGAATCACTATCACGCGCTCCAGATTCGCGACTTCCTGCAAGCGATCCGCGACGGCCGCCCGCCGCTGGTAACCGGCGAAGATGGGCGGGCCGTGGTGGAGCTGTTCAGCGCGATCTACCGTTCCAGCCGCGAACGAAAGGCGATAACGCTCGGTCACGGTGCTTGACCGGCGTACCGAATCCGGCCACAATCAACTCACATTCGCCGAACCGGGCGATACGCCCCCCGGAGCGGAGAACAGCGTGGCCATCATCGTCTTCTGTCCCGGTTGCAAAACGCGCCTTACGATCTTACGGTTCGCTCGTGTTTTGGGTGGTTATCGGGAATGGTGTTTGTGGGTAGTTTGTCGGGATGACTGACACCAAACCCCGGTTGCTGCG
>CANLGS010000496.1 GCA_947490035.1 Gemmataceae bacterium | reverse complement strand
GGTGGCTCTTCTTTGTAGGGTGGGACAAGGCTCTGCGCCGTCCCACCATCTTCGCAATCGCAATGGTGGGACGGCGCAAAGCCTTATCCCACCCTACAATGAAGGTAGCGCATCGTGCCCGAACTGTGGTCCGAACTCCTGCCGCACCCGTGGAACCTGTTCGCCGGCGGCGCGCTCGCGGCGGGGTTGCTCTTCGGGTTCATCGGGTTGGGCGCGTTCTTCGGCATCTGGGCCGAACGCAAGGTGTCCGCGCGAATGCAAGACCGGCTCGGCCCCACCCGCGTCGGGCCGTTCGGGTTGTTGCAGTCGCTCGCGGACGGCGTGAAGCTCATTGCGAAGGAAGATGTCGCGCCCGCGGGTTCGGACAAGTTCCTGTTCAGGCTCGCACCGTACCTCACGTTCTGCGCCGCGTTCTGCGGGTTCCTCGCGCTGCCGTTCGGCGCGAATCTCGTCGCTCAAGATTTGAGCGTCGGCGTGTTCTTCGTGCTGGCCGTGCTGTCGAGCGAGGTGTTCGGCATCGTACTGGCCGGGTACGCCTCCGCGAGCAAGTGGGCGCTGTTCGGCGGCGTGCGCGAAGCGGCGCAGATGGTGAGCTACGAAGTCCCCCGCGCGATGTGCGTGGTGGTGCCGGTCTGCGTCGCCGGCACGCTGAACCTGAACACCGTCGGCGCACAACAGGTCGGCCCGTTCTGGAACTGGAACTTGTTCCACGACCCGTTCACGTTCGTCGCGTTCTTCATCTTCTTCATCACCGCGGTGGCAAGTTGCAAGCGCGCGCCGTTCGACCTCGCCGAAGCCGAGAGCGAGCTGGTCGCGGGGTTCCACACCGAGTACAGCGGCATCCGTTGGTCGTACTTCTTCCTCGCGGAATACGGCAGCATGTTCGCCGTCAGCGGGCTAGCGGCCATACTCTTCCTCGGCGGCTGGCACACCGGATTCCTGCCGTTCGAGCCGTCGTCGAAGGAGCATTTGGGCTTCTGGTGGGGCAACCTGCTCAACCTCACCGTGTTCGTGAGCAAGTGCTGGATTCTCGTCCTCGTCATGATCTGGATGCGCTGGAGTTTCCCGCGACTCCGCATCGATCAGGTGATGATGACGTGTCTGAAATACTTCCTGCCGATCAGTTGCGTACTGCTCGTCGGCGTGTGCCTGTGGATGTTGCTCGTGCCGGCGGCGGTCGCGAGTGTGGTGAAGTACGCGCTCGCCTTCGGGTGTGTCGCCATCGTGCTTGGCGTGACCGCGAGCCTGTTCCGCTCCGCGGGAACCGCGAGCGCGCCGGCCGGCGAACTGCCCGGCGCGTGGAGCGGACAAGCCTCGACGTTGCCGGGGCGGAAGTAGGGACGTGCGGCGACTTATCCCTATGCTGCTTACAACCCGTTCACCCCTCTCCGAACCACCCGCGCGATGTCGCTAGCCCTCATCCTGTTCGTGCTGGTCGCCACCGCAACCTGCGTCTCCGCGGTGGGCGTGGTCGCTTCGCGTAACGTGGTGCGGATGGCCGTGTGGCTGCTGTTCACGCTCATCGGCGTGGCCCTCATCTACTTCCTCTTGGGCGCCGAGTTCGCGGGCGCCGCGCAGCTCATCGTGTACGTCGGCGGCACGCTCGTGCTGGTCGTGTTCGGCGTGATGCTCACGGCCCACGGCCCGCTGCGCGAGCTGCGCACGAAGCGCGTCGAATGGATCATCGGCCTGACGCTCGGTGCGGCGCTGTTCGGGTTGCTCGCGGTGGTGTCGCTGAAACTCGGTTCGCCGCAATCCGATGACGCCGCATTGCCCGGCACTGGTCCGCTCGGCTTGAGTTTCCTGGGCGTTACCGAAACGAGTCCGAAGGGGGGCGTCAGCGGTGTGCCGGGCGACGCGCCGCCGCCGCGAACGCCGGTCGCGTACCTGCTGCCGTTCGAGATCGTGTCCGTTCACCTGCTGGTGGTTCTGGTTGGAGCCGCGTATCTGGCGCGGGCGAAGAGGAAGCGGCTGCAGAAATAAGAAAGGTAAAAGGTAAAAGGTAAAAGGTAAAAGGTAAAAGGTAAAAGGTAAAAAGTAAAAGAGGGAGAAGACGAAGATGTATCCGGAACGTGCTGTTGGCGACGGCCCCAAGCGGGACATTACGGAACGAACGTTCGCGTTCGGGGTCGCGGTGATTCAGTTCTGTGAACGCCTGGGAGCGAAAGCCGGAGCGCGGCGCACGGTCGCGGGGCAGTTGATCCGTGCCGGAACGTCGGTCGGGGCGAACGTCGAAGAAGCACAGGGAGCACAGGGACGGAAGGACTTCATCGCGAAGATGCTGATCGCACTTAAGGAGGCGCGGGAATCTCGCTACTGGTTGCGCATCACTTCCGCATCCCAGATTTTCACCGACCCGGCGTTGCCAACGCTGATTCAGGAGACGATGGAGTTGTGCAACATCATTGCGGCGATCGTGGTGACGGCACGGCGGAACGCGGACATCGCTGAGAATACCCCCAAGAGCAAACCGCGATAACCGGGCGCCGAGTCTTCTGGTTTTTACCTTTTACTTTTTACCTTTTACCTTTCTTATTTGCATGGCTGACATCGGCCTCACGCCGTTCCTGCTGTTGAGCGCGTTCCTGTTCGCGTGCGGCGCGGTGTGCGTCGCGTCGAAGCGCAACGCCATCGGCATCTTGATGGGCGTCGAGTTGATCCTGAACGCGGCCAACGTGAACCTGGTCGCGTTCGCGCGGTTCAACCCCGGCTTTCGGCTCGAAGGGCAGGTGTTCGCGCTGATGGTCGTGGTGCTGGCCGCGGCGGAAGCGGCGGTCGCGCTGGCGATCATCCTGAACTTTTACAACAACCACGCCACCGTGGACGTGGACGAAGCGAACGACTTGAAAGGCTGATCCATCTCATGTGGCTCTGGCTTGAGAGCGCGCTCAATTGGTTCCATGCCGTCCCCGGCCGGCTGTACGTGGTGGCAACGCTGCTGCCGCTGGCGGCGTTCGCGCTGCTGCTCGTCGCCGGCGGGCTGCGGGCGCTGTGCCGGTCGTTCCGCGAACGCGGCGGGTTCGCGAGCCGGCTCTACCGGGCGCTCGGCGGCGACACCCCACGAAAGACCGGCGCGTACCTCGCGACCGCGTGCATGGCCGGTTCCGCCGCGCTCGGCATCACGGGGCTGGCGAACTTCCTGACTGACCCTTCGACCGGCGAGCAACTTTCGGCGCGCTGGGGCGAGCGCGTCGATTGGATTCGGTTGGGGCCGGTCGATTCCGCTTCGCCGCCGGTGTGGGTCGAACAGCGCGCCCGGTTCGCGTCAGTTCCGAAGCCGGCGCTGGCGCTCGAACTCGGCTACAAGATCGACCACCTGACCGCCGTCGTGTTCACGATGGTCACGGTCATCGGCACGCTGATCTTCGTCTTCTCTCTCGGCTACATGAAGGACGAGACGCAGAAGGTGGTGGAATCTGAGCCGCTCGCGGCTTCGCACGAGGCGCACAACGAACACCATGCGAAGCCGCAAGCGGCTCACAGGCGCGGGCGATTCGGCAGGTTCTTCCTCTACCTGTCGCTGTTCTGCTTCTCGATGCTGAACCTGGTGATCGCGGACAACCTGTTCCAGGTGTTCGTGAGTTGGGAACTGGTCGGCGTGTGCTCGTTCTTCCTCATCGGTTTCTACTACGAGCGCCCCAGCGCCAGCCGCGCCGCGAATAAGGCGTTCATCGTGAACCGCGTCGGCGACGCCGGGTTCCTGGTCGGCATCCTGATCGCGTGGACGTACCTCGGCACGCTCAACTTCGACGAGATGAACCGCCGCGTGCGCTCGCCGGAACGCGACAGCCACGTGAGCCTGAAGAACGCCAACCAGTTCGTTCGCGTGAATCCGTCGGACGAAAAGGACCGCTACGGCAACCCGCAGTACGAACTGCCGAAGCAAGGTGACGGTACACACCTCGCGCTGTTCCCGATCGTGAAGCCGGGGCACTTCGACGGCATCCAGGCGGGCGGCCACAAGGACGGCAGAGCGCCCGTGCCGACGGTCGCGACGTACACCACCTATGGCGTGATTCCCTACGCGTTGTTCGTGCTGATGGGGATCGGCATCTTCATGGGGTGCGCGGGGAAGAGCGCGCAGGTGCCGCTGCAAACGTGGCTCCCCGACGCGATGGAAGGCCCGACGCCCGTTAGCGCGCTCATCCACGCGGCGACGATGGTCGCGGCCGGCGTGTACCTCGTCGGCCGCTGCCACCCGCTGTTCGCGCCCGAAGTG
>CANLGS010000495.1 GCA_947490035.1 Gemmataceae bacterium | reverse complement strand
CCGCAACTCCCGGACGTTTCCCGGCCACCGGTGCGATTCGATCGCCGCGCGAGCGGCTGGCGTGAACCCCGTCACCGGCTTGAGCGCGCGCCCGGCGAGTTGGGCGAGCAGGTGTTCCGCAAGCGGCAGCAGATCGGCCCTCCGCACGCGGAGCGACGGCACCGTCACCTCGATTACATTCAGCCGATACAGCAGGTCTTCGCGGAACCGACCGGCCGCGACCTCGGCCTCCAGGTCGCGGTTGGTCGCGGCCACCAGCCGCACGTCCGCCGTTTTCGGCTTCGCCTCACCGACGCGCTCGTAGGTGCGGTCCTGCACCAACCGCAGGAGCTTCGGCTGAAGCGGCAGCGGCAGGTCGCCGATTTCGTCCAGAAAGATCGTGCCGCCCTCGGCCGCGGACACCTTGCCGACGGTGTCGCGCACGGCCCCGGTGAACGACCCCTTCGTGTGCCCGAACAGGTCGCTCTCCAGCAGTTCGGCCGACAGGCTCGGGCAGTGGACCGTCACGAACGGCCCGGCCGCGCGCCGGCTGCGGGCGTGGACGGCCCGCGCCAACACGCCTTTGCCGGTCTCGCTCTCGCCACGGAGCAGGACAGTGACATCGCTCGCGGCGACCGCGAACACCGTGTCGAGCGCCGCGCGCATCGCCGGTTCGGTGCTGTCGAGGACTGCCGCATCCCCGTCGCTCTCGGCCGTCCCCGTGTTGCCCTATCGGGCGATCAGGTCGGCGAGCTGCTTCGGCGTGAACGGCTTCGCCAGGTAATCGAGGGCGCCGCGGCGCATGGCCTCGACCGCCGTGTCGATGCTCGCGTAGGCCGTGATGAGGATCACCCCCAGCCCCGGCACCGCCGCGAGCAGCGCGGCCAGCACGTCGAGACCGGATTCACGCCCGAGCCGCAGGTCGAGCCGCACGAGGTCGGGCCGCACGAGTACGACCTGTTGAAGCGCCTGCGCCTGACTGCCGGCCTCCGACACCGCGTGCCCGGTGCTTTCCAGGGCCATGCGGATGGTCCGACGGAGGGTCACTTCGTCATCGACCACGAGGATGTTCACGCCCGCCCCCGGTGTTCGAGTTCAGCCGCGTCGTCGGTCGTGCAGGTTGCACGATATTGCGGCGTTTTGCACGACAGCGGCCGACCGACCGCGAAGCCATCGCCTGCAAATCCTACTGCGCGGCAGGGATTCCGTGCGTTCCGATGCGCGGCATCACGGTTGCGTTATACGCACGCATCGAGCCAACCCGATTCGGAGGCAGAGCCGTGAACCTGACGCTGTGGATTCCGCTGACCGTCGCGCTCGGCCTCGGAACGCTGGCTCTGATGTGGGTTTTCATCGAAGCCTGTGACCGCGTGTGAGGGAAATGCCGTGATCTGGATCACCGTACTCGTGACCGTATTCCTGTTCGCCTACCTGCTCGTCGCGCTGCTCCGGCCCGAGCGATTCTGACACGAAAGGTTCCCCCGCATGTGGATTCTACCGATCCTGGTCGTCGGGCTGGCGGTCGCGCTGTCGATCCCCCTCGGCCGGTACATGGCCCGCGTGCTGGACCGCGGCGGCCCGCGGAACGCGTTCGAGCGGCTCATCGACACCGGCCCGCAGACGTGGAAGCAGTACTCCCTGGCGATGCTCGCGTCGAACGCGGTGGTGTTCGTGTTCGGGTACGCGGTGCTCGCCACCCAGCCGTGGCACCCGGCGTTCCTGAACCCGGACGCCAAAGGGATGCTGTCCCCCAGCACCATCTTCAACACCGCCTGCTCGTTCCTCACGAACACCAACCTCCAGCACTACTCCGGTGAGGTCCACCTCACATACGCCAGCCAAGTGTTCGCGATCCTGTACAAGCAGATGCTGACCCCGGCCATCGGGCTGGCGGCACTTCTTGCCGTCATTCGCGGGCCGCGCGGCGACAAGGACATGGGCAACTACAACCTCGACGTGTGGCGCGGGCTGATCTACGTCGCCCTGCCGCTGAGTCTGATCCTCGGTGCGGTGCTGATCGCTTGCGGCGTGCCGATGACGCTCGACGGGAACGCGAAGGTCTCGACCGTGGAAGGCACCGAGCAGGTGATCGCCCGCGGCCCGGTCGCGGCGGTTGTCGCGATCAAGCAACTCGGCACCAACGGCGGCGGGTTCTTCGGCCCGAACTCGGCACACCCGTTCGAGAACCCCGGTGCGGTCTCCAACATGCTGGAGTGCATTGCGATCGTCCTCATCCCGATGGCGTGCGTGGTGCTGTTCGGGCGGATGCTCCGCAACCCGCGGCACGCGGCCGTCATCTTCGGGGTGATGCTCGTGTTTCTGCTCGGGCTGATGGCGTGGGGTATCGCGACCGACACGATGCGGCCGAACCCCGGCGTCACGGCGCGGCCCGCGGTCGAGGCCGCGCCCGGCAAGCCATATCGCATCCAAACGACTGACACCGACGGGAAGCCGGAGGTGAAAGATTTGTCCGTTCCGGCGCTGGTCGGGCTGCCGGTCGATCAAACCACCGGGAACCTGGAAGGCAAGGAACTGCGGTTCGGCACCTCGGCCGGGCCGACGTGGGCGGCGGTCACCACCTGCACGAGCAACGGCTCGGTGAACTGTATGCACGACAGCCTGAACCCGTTGGCCGGGATCACCCCGCTCACCGGCATGTGGCTGAACTGCAACTTCGGCGGGATCGGCGTCGGCCTCATCAACATGCTCATCTATCTGGTCCTCGCCGTGTTCCTGGCGGGGCTGATGGTCGGCCGGGAGGGGAACAAGATCGTCGGCCTCGTCGTGCTGGAGGACATCCTCAAGCCGGGCATCAAGGAGCGGTTCGAGCGGCTCCGCAAGATGGGCATTCGCACCGTCATGGTGACCGGCGACAACCCGCTGACCGCGAAGGCCATCGCGGAGCAGGCCGGCGTAGACGACTACATCGCGGAGGCGACCCCGGAGGCGAAACTGGCGTACATCCGCAAGGAGCAGGCCGGCGGGCGGCTGGTCGCGATGATGGGCGACGGCACCAACGACGCCCCGGCGCTAGCGCAAGCGGATGTCGGCGTCGCTATGAACAGCGGCACGCAAGCGGCGAAGGAAGCCGGCAACATGGTCGATCTGGACAGCGACCCGACGAAGCTCATCGAAGTAGTGGAGGTCGGCAAGCAACTGCTGATGACTCGCGGCGCGCTCACCACGTTCAGCATCGCCAACGACGTGGCAAAGTACTTCGCGATCGTCCCGGCGCTGTTCGCGGGCACACTGCCGTGGCTGAAGGCGCTCGACTTCATGCGCCTGGGTTCGCCGACCTCGGCCATCCTGTCGGCGGTGATCTTCAACGCGGTCATCATCCCGTGCCTGATTCCGATCGCGCTCAAGGGCGTGACGTACCGCCCGGTCGGGGCCGACGCGCTGCTCCGGCGGAACCTGCTCATCTGGGGTCTCGGCGGGGTGATCCTGCCCTTCATCGGCATCAAGCTCATCGACCTGATCCTCGTCGCCCTCGGTGCAGCCTAACCACTCATTTCACGCCCACTCGTCGCCACGAGTGGGCAGTAGGGGAAATTCCAATGTCGAAGCACATACGCGCCACCCTGGTCCTGTTCGGGGCCACGCTTGTGATCTGCTGCGTGCTGTACCCGGCGGTGCTGCTGCTGTTCGGCCAGACTCTGTTCCCCACCAAAGCGAACGGTAGTCTGGTAGCCAAACCCGACGGCACCGTGGTCGGCTCGGACCGGATCGCGCAGTCGTTCGCGAAGGACGAGTACTTCTGGCCGCGGCCGTCGGCCGCCGGATACAACGCGGCCGCCGCCGGCGGCAGCAACTGGGGCGCCGCCTCGCCGAAGCTCCGCTTCCGCGTCGCCCGCGCCCTCGGGCCGGTCGTGAAGTATTCCGACGACGACGCCAACGGCGACCGACGCGGGAAGCCGGTTGGCCTGTTCGTCGAAGCGTGGTTCGTCGAGTCGGATCGACTCGCGGCGTGGGCGGCAGCGAACTCCACGCTGGCGGCCGAGTGGGTGAAGTCGAGCGACGACACCAAGAAGGTGGTAACGAACTGGTGTGCGGCCAACCAGGACGTGCTGAAGCAGTGGAAGAAGGACAACCCGACTTACGGTTCGCTCGTCTTCGGAGGTGTTTTCGGAAATCCTCGCGTGATCTTTTGATACAAGTTCGTTGGCAGATCCCAGAGTTTCAGAAGCAGCTTCTGCACCTTCGTAAACGGCGACAACAGCGTGTGAATCTCACCGTTGACTTCGAT
>CANLGS010000494.1 GCA_947490035.1 Gemmataceae bacterium | reverse complement strand
GAGCCGAGTGGACGCGCGACGGCGGTGTTCGTTTGATGAATCCATCCCCTCTTTCCTCTCTTTGAGCCATTCGCCATGAGTACCACCGTTCCCGCCCTTTCGTCGTTCGCCAGCGGACTGACGACCGAGACCGCGTTCGACGTGCTTGCGGTTGCTCGAAAACTCATGGCCGGCGGGAAGGACGTGATCGCGCTCCAGATCGGCGACTCGCCGTTCCCAAGCACCGCGAGCGCAATCAAGGCGGCGCACGCGGCTATCGACGCGGGCCTCACGCGCTACTGCCCGTCGCAGGGTCTGCCGGAGTTCCGCGAGACGATCGCGCGGACCGTGAACGCCGAGTTCGGCATCCCCGCGACCGCGGACAACGTGGTTGTGGGTCCGGGCGCGAAGGTGTTCGAGACGTACTTCTGCGAAGCGTTCCTCGAACCGGGCGACGCGGTACTCGTCTTCCAGCCGGCGTTCCCGACGTTCGAGCCGAACATCGTCCGGCGCGGGGCGCGGCCGGTGTACGTGCCGCTGAAGCAGGAGAACCAGTTCCGGCCGGACATCGGCGCGATCGAGAAGTTCGTGAAGACGGAACCGCGCGCCCGCGCGCTGTTCCTCAACTTCCCGCACAACCCCACCGGCGGCGTCGCCACGCAAGCCGACCTGAAGGCCATCGCGAACATCGTGCGCGGGACGAACGTCGCGGTGTTCAGCGACGAGCCTTATTGCCACATGGTTTGGGGCGGCAAGCACCACAGCATCCTGGCCGAACCGGGCATGATGGAGCAGTGCGTCGGCGCGTACACGTTCTCGAAGAGCTACAGCATGAGCGGTTGGCGGTGCGGGTACATGATCGCCGCGCCGTCGGTCGCGCAGATCGTGGGCAAGATGATTAACACGTCGCTCTCGTGCGTGCCGCCCATCGTGCAGATGGCGGGCAAGGCCGCGCTGGAGTTTGACGCCGCCGAGCGCGACGCGGTGATGCAGAAGTTCCACGCGAAGGTGGAGCTGTTGGTGAGCGAGTTGCGAAAGGTGCCCGACGTGACCGTGCTGATGCCGGAGGGGACGTTCTACGTGTTCCCCAACGTGGCGCCGATCTGCGCGCGGCTGGGCATCACGTCGCACGGCCTCGCCATGTACCTGTTAGAAGGAGCCGACGACAAGCGCGGGGTCGCGTGCCTGGGCGGTGAGTGCTTCGGCGCCGCCGGGCAGGGCTTCTTGCGGTTCAGTTGCGCCGAGCCGGACGAGAAGTTGGTTTCGGCGGTCGCGTTCTTCGCCGACGCCGTGACGCGCACGGATCGCGTGAAGGCGTACTTGGACGCGCACCCGAAGTACCAGGCGAAGTGAGGCAGACACGCCCCTGCGGGTCGAACGCTAAACGGGCGAGCACACCCTCCTTATAAGAGTGCGCTCGCCCGTTTAGCGTTCGACCCGCAGGGGCGATGATCCTACCCTTCACTCAGCGCGGTTTTCGCTTCCTTCGCGGCTGCGGGCGCGGCGGCCACGTTCTTCGCCGGCTCGCCTTCGGGCACGCTACCCTCCGGCCCTTGAAGGATCGAGATCGGAGCCGTGGGTGTCCCCTTCGGCTCGCGGCGTCGCAACATCTTGTAGTACATGTACAGTCCGTAACACATCACCGCGAGCGCGCCGGCGAACATCGCCGTGCCCTGGTACTTGTGAACGAGGGCGAGAATCCACGTCCCGCAGAAGAAGAATAGCCCGACGCCGGCGACGGCGTAGATCAGATCGGCGACGAGGAACTTGACGAACGAGAACCGCGTCGCGCCCGCGATCAGGAATACGCCCGTCCGCATCGGCGGGAGGAGCCGCGCGAGGAGCAGCAGTTTCATGCCGTGGTTCGCGAAGTGGCCTTCCATCCGCTGGCGCTTCTCGGCGCTCAACACCTTCTGCACCCACCGGTACTCGAACAGCTTCGCCCCCCACCGCCGGTCGACGCCGTACAGCACGCAGTCGGCCGCGACGATGCCCAGCCCGCCGCGGGCCACGCGAGCCACCAGTACACTTCCGGGTGCAGCGCGCTGACGCTCGCGGCGTACAGGATGCCGGCTTCTTCGGGCACCGGCGGGATGCCGATTCCGGTGACCAACAGCCAGACGAAGATCGAGGCGGTCCAGTAAAGGGCGTCGGTCATTACCGGCTCCATCGTGGGGTCGGGTTACTACCACTCCCACGGTAGAGCATTTCCTGTTCCAACGGCGCCAATCACGCGGGCGTCGTCGCCTTCCGTCGGGCCAGTTCCTTCGTCACATCCGCCAGGCCGCGCGTGTTGAACACGTCGTTTTTCGTCAGCCACCCGCGGCGCGCCACCTGAACCCCGAACGTGTACAACCCAAGTTCGCCGGGGCTGTGTGCGTCGGGGTTGATGACGATCGGAATGCCCATCGCCTTCGCCTGCTTCACGTACTTCCAGTCGAGATCGAGGCGCGACGGTTGCGCGTTGATCTCGATCATCTTGCCGTGCTGTGCGGCGACCTTCAGCACCTCGTCGAGGTTGATCTTGTACCCCTCGCGCTTCAGCAGGAGGCGCCCGGTCGCGTGCCCGAGCATCGTGACGGCGGGGTGAGAGAGCGCCTTGCACACGCGGGCCGTCATGTCGGCTTCCGCCATTCCGAACAGCGAGTGAACGCTCGCCACGACGTACTCGAACCCCGCGAGCAGTTCGTCGGTGTAGTCGAGCGAGCCGTCTTCGAGGATGTCCACCTCGCTGCCCTTCAGAATGCGGACGCCGGTCAACTTCGCGTTCACGCGGTCGATCTCCGCCCACTGCTTCCGCACCGCGCCGACCGGCATACCGCGCGCGATGGTCAGTGACTGCGAGTGGTCCGCGACGCCGAAGTACTCGAAGCCGAGCGCCTTGGACGCGAGCGCCATCTCTTCAAGAGACGCGGTGCCGTCGCTGTAAGTGGTGTGGTTGTGGAACACGCCGCGGATGTCGGAATCAACCACCAGCGCGGGGAGCTTCTTCGCTTCGCCGGCTTCGATCTCGCCCGTGTCCTCGCGCAGTTCAGGCTCGATGTACGGCAGGCCGAGCGCCGCGAAGATGTCCTCTTCCGTGAGGCACGGAACTGCGTGCTTCTCGTTCGCGAGGGCGTACTCGTTGAGCGTCAGGCCGCGGTCGATCGCGCGCTGCCGCATCCGGATGTTGTGTTCCTTGCTGCCGGTGAAGTAGTGGAGTGCGAACGGGAACTGCTCGTCCGTCACGACGCGGAGGTCGGCCTGCAGCATGACCTTCGTGCCGTGAACGTGCAGCGCCGCGATCACGCTCGACTTGGTCGGCCCTTGCCCCAGCACTTGGACCACTTCCGGCAGTTTCACAAACGCGTCCATGATCGGCTGCGCGTCGGCGCTGCTCACCAGAAGGTCAAGGTCGCCGGTCGTCTCCTTGCGGCGGCGAAGGCTGCCGCACACCTCGGAGCGGATCACACCGGGGAACGTGCGGATGTGTTCGAGAAGCGCCAAGCCCAGCGGCAACGCCATGTCGATCCGAACGCGGTTGCCGACCTTGTCGATGTAGGCGATGCCTTCGAGGATCTTCGCCTGTGTCTTCGTACCGAAACCTTTCTGCTTCGCGACCTCGCCGCTCTCGCACGCGGCCTTCAACTTCTCGATGGTGTCGATCTGGAGCAGGTCGTGTAGTGCCTTCACCTTCTTGGGCCCCATCCCTGGAAGGCGTAGCATCTTCACCAGTCCGGCGGGGATCGAGGCGCGTAAGTCTTCGAGGTACGGCAGCGAACCCGTGGTGACGAGCGTGGTGATCTTCTCGGTGAGTGCTTCGCCGATGCCGCGAACCTCGGACAGTTTCCCGTCCGCGACCATCTGCTTGAGATCGCCCGGAAGCTGCTGAACGAGTCGGGCCGCGTTGTGGTACGCGTTGGTGCGGAAGGCGTTCTCGCCCTTCAGTTCGAGCAGGGTTCCGATCTCGTCGAGCGCGTCGGCAACGTCGTCTTTGGACATGGCTGAGGTCTCCTCACATAGGGTGGTGTGAGGATACCAGAAGGGGCTTCGAGAGGGGAGGTTGGAGGTGGGGAAGAACCCCTCCCCAACCCCTCCCCTAAGAAGGGAGGGGCTTCAGACTCTTGCCCCCATAAGCATCAAGTTAAGCCGAAGTCCAAGCGGGATAGGTCGTTAAGCAATTCGACTGTTCCTGGCTTCGCGCGTTTGTTCCGCCGGCATGTTTTCTCGACGACTCTCCGTAACTCGTCGAGTACGTCTTCCAGTTCGTTCAGTT
>CANLGS010000493.1:0-4219 GCA_947490035.1 Gemmataceae bacterium | reverse complement strand
TGTACGTCAGCGGCCTGGCGAACGTCCTCGACGCGCTCCCGCCGTGCGCGCGGTTCGTCTACGTTTCCAGCACAAGCGTTTACGGTCTCAGCACCGGCGAGTGGGTAACCGAAGACAGCGCCACCGAGCCAACGGAAGAATCTGGCAAGGTCGTCCTCGAAGCGGAGCAGCTCCTTCGCACGAAGCGGCCGGACGCGATCATCCTCCGCAGCGCCGGGTTGTACGGCCCGGACCGGCTGCTGCGCAAGCAACCGATCCTGAAGGGCGAGCCACTGGTCGGCGACGCGGACAAGTGGCTGAACCTGATCCACGTCGCGGACGCGGCCAGCGCGGTGTTGCACGCGGAAGCGCACGCGGCACCGGGCGCAACCTACAACGTGAGCGACGGCGCGCCGGTGTCGCGCCGCGCCTTCTACACCCGCCTCGCGGAGTTGTTGGGCGCGGAAGCGAAGTTCGACCACCGCGCGGAGCCTGGCGCGACGAACCGCCGGATAGACGCGACGAGGTTCGGTGCCCTCGGCTGGTCGCCGGTGTTCGCAAGTTACCGCGAAGGGTTAGTTGTGGCGGTCGCGGAGTCCGTCTTGTAGGGTGGGTCGAGGGCCGCGCTTCGCGGACCGAAGGCCCACCGTGAGACAGAGAAGGTGCGTGGTGGGCCTTCATCTGCTGCGCAGATTTCGACCCACCCTACAAGAGGTGCCTCATGTTCCGCTTACTCGCCGCGCTCGCACTACTCGCGTTCGCATCTCCTGCGTTCGCTGAAGACAAGCCCAAGCCGAACACGCTCACGCCGAAGGAGATCGCGGACGGCTGGATTCTGCTGTTCGACGGCGAAACCACCTTCGGATGGAAGATCGACGGCGCCGCGGAGGTGAAGGACGGCGCGCTGATCCTCGGGAAAGACAAGAAGACGACCGCCGTCTTCCCCGCCCATGCGAACTTCACGAATAAGTACGACATCCAGATGGAATGGAGTGGGAAAGGAACTGTTCGGGCGGGGATCAGCCTCAACACATTCGATTTAGATCACGAGCCGAAGATGTATTGGGGCGGATTCAAGGCTTTCAGCGACGGTGAGAAATTGACCAGCGGCACCTCTACTTGGGGCGCGGGCACGTTCGGCGTAAAACGTCGATTGCCGGGCGAACCATTCATCAAGATCGAAACGGATGGGAAAACCCCGGCCATCTTGCGATCACTCAAGCTCCGACCAACAGGGACGGAGCCCCTCTTCACCGGGAAGAACCTCGACGGCTGGAAGGTCAACGCGGCCGACCCGAAGCGCGCAGCGTCGAAATGGGATGTCACGAAGGATGGCGAGCTGTCCGTCAAGAACGGGCCCGGCGATCTGGTCACGGAGAAGGAGTTCGACAACTTCGTGCTGCAATTCGAGTGCAAGACAAACGGCAAGGCGCTCAACAGCGGGTTCTTCTTCCGGTGCATTCCGGGGCAGTACCAGAACGGCTACGAGGCGCAGATTCAGAACGCCTACAAGGACGACGACCGCACCAAGCCCGCGGACTTCGGCACGGGCGCGATCTACCGGCGCGTCGCGGCGCGCAAGGTGGTGAGCAACGACAACGAGTGGTTCACGATGACCGTGGTTGCCGACGGCAAGCACATCGCGACGTGGGTGAACGGCTACCAGACCGTCGATTGGACCGACGACCGCAAGGAGAACGACAACCCGCGAACCGGCTACCGCGCCGCGAAGGGGCCGATCTCCATTCAGGGCCACGACCCGACCACGGACATCCTGTTCCGCAACATCCGGATTGCTGAGTTGCCCGCGGGGAAGAAAGAATAAGAGCCGCAGATGACGCAGACGGACGCAGATCAAGACCAGACAGAAGAGTGTTTTTAAAAGAACTCTTGTCTTCGGTCTTATCTGCGTCCGTCTGCGTCATCTGCGGCTCTTATTCCTCTCGACGGCTACGCCTTCTTCGCGTGTTTCGTTTCGGGCACGTCATCCTTCGCCGTCTCGAACCACGCGTCCTCGAACACGATCCGCTCGCGTTTCGCCATTGCCATGTTCGCCGTCAGCGCGAGGATGGCGTCGGCCATCGCGACCTCGCCGTGGCAACGCGGGATGATGTCCTTGTGGACCAACTCGCCCTTGTCGTTCTTCGCGTAATCGACCTTCTTGTCCTTCCACATCCGCACGCAGTACGCGAAGTGTTCCATCTCGGTGCGGTAGCCGCGAACGGCGCTGTCCCACACCGCGGCGCCGGCGGTCGTCTTCGTCGGCGCGCCGCTCGACCCGCCCGCGCCCCAGGTCGAGGTCGCTTCCATCGCGGGCTTGCCGCCGCCGGCGCCGCTCACGGTGATCTTCGTGTCGCGCCCGCCCGTGTCACCCTTGCGGCTCTTGTCCTTCTCGCGCCACAGGTACACGTCGGACTCTTTATCGAGGAACATCGTCCCCTTGCTGCCCATCACCCACTCGCCGTAGCCCTCGAACTCGTTGCTGTTGAACGACGTGAAGGTGACGACCACCACGTCGTTCTCGTTGTTCTTGTCCTTCACCGGCTTGCCGCCTTCGATGAGCAGGTGGCCGCCGCTGTCGCGCTTGTAGTACGTGCGGCCGGGGAACTCGAAGGTGACGAACACGCCGTCGTCGCTCTCGCGGTCGTTGCCCTTGCTTGGGTCGGTGCCACGACCGTAGAAGAACTTGCCGCCGACGCCCATCACCGCGAGCGGGTGGACGTGGCCGAGGATGATGCTCGAGGCGTCGAGTTGGTGGCTTCCGAGTTCGGCCATCAGCCCGCCACCGGTCTTCTCGGAACACCGCCAGCGGACGAGTTCGGCCGCGTCCTTGAACCCGTGCTTCTCGGGGTCGCCGAACGCGAGTTCCCGCAGGCGCTCCGGCGGCAGTTTCTCGGCGTCCGCCTTCGGCACTTCCTTCCACCACGAATCGACGTAAGCCGGGATGCCGTACTTGGCGTCGAACTTGTCGTGGTTGAACGCCTTCGGGTCGTAGGGCCACGAGTTGTTCCGGTGCCACAGGGCGCGGATGTGTTTGATGTCGCCGAGGATGCCGTTGTTCAGCATCTCCAGCGACTGCGCGTAGAGCGTGCTGTAGTGGCGCTGGTGGCCGACGCCGAGGAGCAGACCCTTGTCCTTCGCGTACCGCGTCATGTCCTTGCAGCGGGTGATGGTGCGCGCCATCAGCTTTTCGCAGAGGACGTGCAGCCCGGCGTCCATGCACATCTTCGCGATCGCGTCGTGCGTGTTCAGCGGCGTCGCGATGACGACCGCTTCGAGGCCGAGTTTGGTCTTCTCGGCCAGAAGCGCTTCGACGCTATCGAAGGTGCGGATGCTCTTGGCGGTCGCTTCGCCGTAGACCTTGTTCAGCCCCTTCCGCGGGCCGGTGTCGCCCTCGAAGATGCGCTTGATGTTGGTCGGGCGGATGTCGCACACGGCGACGATCTCGTTGAACTCCGGGTTGTGATCACCCACGAGGACGCCGCCCTCGTCGCCGGTGCCGATGAGCGCGGTGCGGACCGCCTTGTTGCCCTTCCACGAGCTGTAGCCGTAGTACACCGCGGCCGACACCGGCACGACCGCGCCGGCCGCCAGACCCGCCTTGAGCACGTCGCGGCGGTCCGGGTTCTTGTCGTCGGGCGACGGCATCGCGCGGCCGTCGCCGGTCACCATCGAGTCCATCTTGCCGGCGCGGGCGAGGTCGCCGGACGCCTGCTCGAAGTTCGCCTTGCCGGCGGCCTTCTGTTCGGGGTTCAGGTCGAGTGACATGACCAGGCTCCAGGGGAGGGTTTGGTTTGTGGCGAACCCCGGCCGCAAGGCCGGGGGTAGTTTGAAGGCTGAGGGGAGCTTGTGCGGTCGAAAAACACCCCCGGCCTTACGGCCGGGGTTCGCCCGCGTCATGCGGCCGTCTCACCCTTGTACTTGCAGAACGGGCGCAGCACGATTGCGTCCAGCCCCAGCCAGCGCCCGGTGGGGTAGCACGCCAGCGCGAGCAGCGCCAGCGCCTCGATCACGTTCTTGTTGATGAACACCGGGTTGCCCTCGGTGTTGGGCGGTTGAGGATACCACGGGAACGCCGGGTGCGCCAGATAGGTCATCACCAGGAAGCCCGCGGCCATCACGCACGCGACGCGGGTGAACAGCCCACACAGGACGCACGCGCCGACGATCACGAGGAACCACATCGTGAAGCGGTCCATCAGTTGACCGCGAGACATTACTGGCTCCGCCGCCGGGTCGG
>CANLGS010000492.1 GCA_947490035.1 Gemmataceae bacterium | reverse complement strand
CCGTTTTTGGTTCACACGGCTCGTGAATTCCGCTGCTTTTCCAGCGAAAAGTTCCGTTCCCCCGGCGAACTGATTCCAGAACGGGGATGAACCAAAAACACTGTCAACTCGAACTTCCGATCAGCCTATCCTGCGTCCACCCCGACGGCAGGGTGCCGACCGTGTTCTCGTGGTTGTGTGCGCCGAGGCCGAGTTGTTTCAGGTTGTTGGCGCACTGCATGCGCGCGGCGGCCTCGCGCACCTTCTGCACGGCGGGCAGCAGCAAGCCGATCAGGATCGCGATGATCGCGATCACAACGAGCAGTTCGATCAGCGTGAACGCACGCCGGCCCCGGTTCGGGGACTGAACGGAACGCATGGATGACTCCCGAAAAGTGCTGGGAGAAGGATGAGGGGACTACCCGAAGGTATCGGGTAGCGGTTTCGGTCGCAACCACAATCTCTGTAACGCCGCGAGCGCAGCGCCAAGAACGGGTTTGCATTGCGCACCGGTTCGCGGTGAAATCGGAGCCGGCCCGTTCGCCCTCCATCTCACAGGTGACCCGTGCGCCTCCTTGCCCTCTCCGCGCTCGTCGCGCTCTCCACGCTCGCCTTCGGCTCGCGGCTAACCGCCGCCGACCCGCCCAACGTCGTGCTGATCGTCATCGACGACCTCGGCCAACGCGACCTCGGCTGTTACGGCAGCACGTTCTACAAGACGCCCAACATCGACAAGATGGCGAAGGACGGGCTGCGCTTCACCGACTTCTACGCCGCGTGCCCGGTGTGCTCGCCGACGCGGGCCAGCATCCTCACCGGCCGCTACCCGCAGCGCATGAACATCACCGACTGGATTCCGGGGCGCAAGGACACGCCCGACGCGCGCCTCAAGCGGCCCGACATCCGCAACGAACTGCCGCTGGAAGAAACGACCATTGCGGCGGCGCTCAAGAATCGCGGCTACGTCACCGCGCTGATGGGCAAGTGGCACCTCGGCGGTAAGGGTTTCGAGCCGCAAAAGCACGGCTTCGACGTGAACATCGCCGGCGACCAGACCGGCACGCCGCGCAGTTACTTCGCACCCTTCGAGAACAAGCAAGGGAAGATGCCCGGACTGGAGAAGGCCGAAGACGGCGAGTACCTCACCGACCGGCTCGCGGCGGAGGCCGAGAAGTTCATCGAGACGAACAAGAGCAAGCCGTTCTTCCTGTACCTGCCGCACTACGGCGTCCACACGCCGCTGCGCGCCAAACAGAGCATCATCGACAAGTACAAGGTGACGCCCACGCACGGCAAGCAGAGCAACCCGGTGTACGCGGCGATGGTCGAGAGCATGGACGAAGCCGTCGGGCGCGTGCTCAAGAAGCTCGACGAGTTGAAACTGAGCGACAACACGCTCGTGATCTTCACCAGCGACAACGGCGGCCTCGCGACGCTCGAAGGGATGCCGTTCGCCCCGACCAACAACGCCCCACTGCGCGAAGGGAAGGGCTACCTCTACGAAGGCGGCATTCGCGTGCCGTGCATCATCAAGTGGCCCGGCGAGATCAAACCGGGCACGGTCACGAACGAGGTCGCGTGCAGCATCGACTTCTTCGAGACGATCCTCGAAGCCTCGCGCCGCGGGCTAAAGAACGACCCCGACGTTGGCGCCAAGCAGCGCGACGGCCGCTCGCTCGTGTCGATCTTCCGCGGCGAGAAGATGAAGGAGTGGCCGCACTACTGGCACTACCCGCACTACGCGAACCAGGGCGGCAAGCCCGGCGGCGCGATCCGGCGCGGCGACTACAAGCTCATCGAATACTACGAGGACGGCCGCCGCGAACTCTTCGACGTGAAGAAGGACATCTCCGAGAGCCGCAACCTCGCCGCGGACAAGCCGGACGTGGTGAAGGAACTCGCGGCCGAACTCGACAAGTGGCGCAAGGAGGTCGGCGCGAAGATGCCGACGGCGAACCCGGACTACAAACCGAACCCGCCGAACAAGGACGGCGTTATCACGATGCACGCGCGGACTGCTCTCGTGAGTGGCGCGATGCTCCGGTTCGAGCCGCTGCCGCACAAGAACACGCTCGGCTTCTGGGTGAACAAGGACGACTACGCGACGTTCGAGTTCACGGCGGAGAAGGGCGGCACGTTCACGGTCGAGGTGCTGCAAGGGTGCGGGAAAGGCAGCGGCGGTTCGGAGGTGGAACTCGCCGTCGGCGACGAGAAACTGACGTTCACGGTGAAGGACACCGGCGGGTTCCAGGCGTTCGAGGCGCGCGAGGTCGGCACACTCAAGGTCGAGAAGGCCGGGCGGCACACGCTGACCGTGAAGGCCAAGACCAAGCCGGGCGCCGCGGTGATGGACCTGCGGCAGATCGTGCTGACGCCCGCGAAGTGATCGGGGGCGCGGAGTGTAGTCCTCACGCCCCGCGTGAGGTCGGAGGTCGCCGGTCCAACGCGCGAACCGGTCGCGTCACACCCTCACCTCACGCGGAGCGTGAGGACTACGCGCGGCGCGGTTGGGGTTGCTCGTTTCGTGGGCACCTGTTACACCCCCGGCTCTTGCTCGACTGAGAACGGCCTGCGGTGCCGCCTGCCGCGCGGGAGTAAACGATGTCCGTGAGATTTAGCGTGGTGATCCCGACGCGCGAGCGCGCCGAGACGCTCCGGTTCGCGCTGCGCACGTGCCTGGAGCAGTCGTTCGACGACTACGAGATCGTCGTCTCGGACAACTTCAGCTCGCCGGCGACGCGCGCCGTCGTCGAGGAGGCGGCGTCGCCACGGGTGCGGTACGTGCGCACGTCCGAACCGGTGGCGATGAGTACCAGTTGGGAGTTCGCCGTCTCGCACGCGCGGGGCGAGTACGTGACGCTGATCGGGGACGACGACGGACTGCTGCCGCACGCGCTGGGCGAGTTGGACCGGGTGGCGCGGGAGACGGGGACGAAGGCGATCCGGTGGGACCCGGCGTTCTACACGTGGCCGAACGTCTCGCTGCCCGGGCAGGGCAACTACCTGCGGGTGCCGTTCGGGTGCGCGATGGCCGAGCGCGACGGCCGGGCAGCCATCCGCGAGGTGATCGCGTTCCGCGAGTTCTACACGGCGCTGCCGATGCTGTACAACTCGGCCGTCCACCGGGACGTGCTGGCGGACCTACGGCGGCTGACCGGGCGGGTGTTCCCGCACCCGATTCCGGACGTGTACTCCGGGTTCGCCATCGCGCACGCGGCCGGGCGGTACATCTCGACCACGGTGCCGATGAGCGTGTCCGGCCAGTCCGGGGCGAGCAACGGGGTCGCGACGCTGTTCAACCGCGGGCGGAACGCGATCGACGCCGAGTTCCACGCGCTGAACGCGCGCGACGGGCTGCGGTCCGAGCCGACGGTGCCGGACCTGCCCGCGTTCCCGCACGTGGTGGTCGCCGACTCGTTCGCGTTCGCCAAGCGGACGCTGTTCCCGGACCTCGCGGCCGACATCGACCGGCGCGCCCTGTCGGTCGCGTGCGTGGTCGGCTCGCGGGTGGCCGAGGCCGACTGGCCGGCGGCGCTGGCGACCGTCCGCGAGGCGCTCGCGGACCTGCCCGAGGAGCAGGCGTGGTTCGACGCCGAACTCGCCGCCACCCCCTTCCGCGCCCCGCCGGCCGTGCAGATGCGGCCGTCCCGGCTGGGGTTCGACGGCACCTACCTGCACCTCGACGCGGCCGCCTTCGGGGTAATTGACGTGGCCGCCGCCGCCCGGCTGTGCGAACAACTGCTCAACTACCGCGACCAGCCGGTCCCGTACTCCCCCGAGGACGACCGGCACGTCGCGGCCATGAAGATCGCCGAACTCGCCTTCGTGTGCGACGAGCGCGAGCGGGCCATCCTCTGGTTGCACCTGACCTCGAGCGAACTGCTCCAATCGACGCACGCGCTGCGCCAGTCGCAGAGCGAGTTGCGCCAGTCGCAGAGCGAGTTGCTCCAGTCGCGGAGCGAGCTGCTGGCGGCCGTGAACCGGCTCCAGGGTACGTGCGAGGAGCGGGAACAGATCATCCGCCGCGTGGGCGCTCAGAGCCGCGACCTCGATCAGCGGCTCCGGGAGGAACGGCGGTGGTCGCTGAAGCGCCCGTTCCGGGTCGCGAAGCGACTCCTCTCGCTCGGCGCCGCCCGCGCCCCGAAGTAACTCACGCGCGCATGGCCCGCAGATGACGCGGACTTCGGCGCAGATGAAATCCGATCAGACGAAACCTCTTGTTCTGATCGGATTTCATCTGCGCCGAAGTCCGCGTCATCTG
>CANLGS010000491.1 GCA_947490035.1 Gemmataceae bacterium | reverse complement strand
CTCAAGCGGCAGATCGAGGAGGTGGAGAAGAAGCAGGACGAGAACTGGGAGTGGTTCAAGTCGTTCGACCGCCGCGTGTTCCTGCTCCACGTCCAGATGGCGAATCAGGTGGACAAGGAGCTGAAAGAGGAGCTGGTCGAACGGTACCGGTTCCAACTGGAGGTGCAGCGGCTGTACCAGGAGTCGCGCAACGCGTTCAACAAGGCGGACTCGTACCTCAGCGCCCACGCCGCCGCGTCGCGCGGCGAGATCAACGTCGGCCCGGAGTTCATCGGCGAGGTGCTGCGCGTGCTGCGCGAGTCGTGGAAGGCGCTCAAGGGGATTATGAAGGCCGCGCGCGAGATCAACCGGCCGGCGATGAAGAACTTCGAGGAGGGCGAGAGCCTCGTCGATTTCATCCTCGAAGGCAAGATGGTGCCGGAGCCGCCGCTGAACTACGCGAAGGGCGCGTGGATCAACAAGCTGATGACCCAGCTCCAGGGCGTGCGGAACAAGTGCTTCCGGCTGCACTTCAAGAGCGTCGGCGGCATCCTGCGGTTGCAGGAGCAGATCGCCGGGAAGTGGAAGGTGGCGCGGGAGCCGATCTCCGCGGAGGTGGTCGAGGTCGAGCCGATCGAGGCCGAAGTGGTGGAGGCCGAAGCGGTCCCGGCCGAGGTGGTGGAAGCGGAAGTGGTCGAGGCGGAGGTGCTGCCCGACGAGCCGGCGGTCCCCGCGGCGCCGGAAACGCCGAAGACGATGGCCGCGTTCGTGGCGACCGCGGCGGCGCCGGCCGCGCCCGAGATGCACTCGCCCCCGCCGAGTCCGGCGCCGGCCGAACCCGCTCCGCGAGCGATGGTGTTCGACTTCGACGCGGTCGCGCCGGAGCCGATCGCCGACGCGGTTGCAGCGCCCGCGGAAGCGGCACCGGCCCAGTCGCCCGCGTCCTTCGCGCTCGACGCGACGCCCGCGGTCGTCGAGGACGGCACCTTCTCTCTCGACGCCGACGCGCCGGTGAACATGCCCGCGCCGAAGCCGGTCGCGCCGAAGCCGCCGGTCGCGGCGCAACCGGAGCCGACGGACGCGGCCGGTCAGACGCTGTGGCTCGACCCCGCGAAGCTGAAGGCGGAGAAGGAGGCGCGCGAGGCGGCCGAGAAGAAGGCCGCGCCGCCGGCTCTGTCGGGGTTGGCCGAGGTGCCGGTCCCGCGCCCGACGGCGCCGAAGCCGGTCGCGCCGAAGCCCGGTGTGAAACCGGCCGACGGCAAGCGCCCGGCGATCCGCATCACGCTGGTGCGGCCGGGCGAAAAGTCGCCCCTCGCGAAGTAATTGACGCGCAAGGGTGTTCTCCGCAGAGACCGCAAAGACCGGAGAGAAAACAGGAGAGTGTGAATGAGATTCGTCTCTTCACTCTCTTGTCTTTCTCTCCGGTCTTCGCGGTCTCTGCGGTGAACACTCTTGCGCGTCGTCTTCTCTCACTTCTTGCGGAAGACTGCGGTCACGCCGGGTTCCAGGCTGGGGTGCTGGAGTTCGTTGCCCTCGAAGACGGCGGTGACCGTGCGCCCGACGGCGCCCGCGGCGCTGTCCTGTTGGATGCGCAGCCCCTTCGTGCCGACGAGAGACGTGATCGTGTACCGGCCACTGGTGGTCGCGGGCGCGGCGCCGGTGCGCTTCGCGGTGAATGTCCCGTCGGCCTTGTAGGTGAGTTCTTCCGTCACTCCGTTGCCCAGATCGGCGGTCCACACGCCGACGAGCGCGGCCGTGTACTTCCGCCTCAGTTCCGGTTCCCGATCAGGCGCGGCCGGCCCGCCGCTGAGCAGGCCGCCCACGGCGCCGGTCACGAACCCGCCCGCGTCCGGCCCCTTGCCGTCCGGTTTCGGGTTCACCTTCGGGATCACTTTCGGGTCGTTCTTCTGGTCGTTCTTCTGGTCGTTCTTCGGCACGAAGGGCGCGGGCGGCTTCTCGTCACGCTCCTTTTCCGCACGCTCCGTCTCCTGGCGCTCCTTCTCCGCGGTCGCCTGGCGCTCCTTCTCCGCGGTCGCCTCGCGCTGCTTCTCCGCGGTCGCCTCGCGCTGCTTCTTCAGGTACAGCATGACGCCGAGGCCGATCAGCACGAGGACGAGGATGCCGAGGATCACGAAGCGGATGGGCGACTTCTTGTACGACCGCTCGTCGTCGTCGTCCGCGGCCCGCTTCTTTTTCTTCTTCTTGGGCTTCTCGTCCTCCTCTTCCTCGTCGTCCGCATCGTCCGCGACCGCTGCCTTCACGGCCTTCTTCGCGGGCGCGTCTTTCTCCTTGCCTTTGCCCGTCTTCGTCTTCGTCTTCGGCTCGTCCTCGTCCTCGTCCTCGGCCGGTTCCTCGACCGCGAAGTACGTCTCGCACTTGGGGCAGCAAACGGTCTGCCCGGGGGTGAACCCGGTCGCCGACTTCAGCCCGGCGTTGCACTCCGGACACTTGATTTTGAGCAGTCCCACGGCGAAGCTCCGCGACGAAATGAAGGAACGAGCGATTAGCACAGTGTAAGCCGCCGCGCGCCGGCGGGCCACTCGCGATTCGCCCGCTACCGTCCGGCGGTCGCGCGTGGTACAATGCACTCCATGCAACGTCTCAACAAGTACTTGGCACACGCCGGCGTCGGCTCGCGGCGCCACTGCGACAAGCTCATCGCCGCCGGACGCGTGAAGGTGGACGGCGTCCGCGTCACCGAAATGGGGCTGAAGGTCGATCCGGCCGCGCACCAGATCGCGGTGGACGACCAGCCGGTGAAGGCCGAAAAGCTGGTGTACTGGGCGGTGAACAAGCCGGTCGGCCACCTCTGCACGAACCACGACCCGGCCGGGCGGCCGCGCGCGGTCGATCTCCTCCCGCACGTCGAGCAGCGCGTCTACACCGTCGGCCGGCTCGACGAGGGCAGCGACGGCCTCTTGCTGATGACCAACGACGGCGTCCTCGCGATGGGCTTGACGCACCCGCGGTACGGAGTTCCCAAAACCTACTACGCGCTGGTCGCGGGCCGACCCACCGACGAAGACCTTCAGAAGTTGCTCGACGGCGTGTGGCTGAGCGACGGCAAGGTGAAGGCGAAGAGCGCGAAGCGGTTCAAGGTGCAGGGCACCGGCACGTGGCTGCGCATCGTGCTGACCGAGGGCAAGAACCGCGAGATCCGCCGCATGCTCGCGAAGCAGGGGCACAAGGTGATGCGCCTGAAGCGCGTCGCCATCGGCCCGGTGAAACTGGACAAGTTGCCGAAGGGCAAGGCGCGCCGGATCAACGAGGACGAGTTGAAAGACCTGAAGGCGTTCGTCGCGAAGTCGCAGGAGAAGATCGCCGCTCTGCGGGAGCGGGCGAGACAAGGAGACAAGGAGAGTGGGAGACAAGGAGACGAAGACAGCAGCAGGTGATG
The DNA here is from genome assembly GCA_947490035.1 of Gemmataceae bacterium. Classification (GTDB taxonomy): domain Bacteria; phylum Planctomycetota; class Planctomycetia; order Gemmatales; family Gemmataceae; genus Gemmata. Next base: position 865 of record CANLGS010000491.1, on the reverse strand, counting down.
GTCATCCTTGTCTCCTTGTCTCCTTGTCTCCTTGTCTGGTTCCCATGTTCCACCGCACCGCGCACGTCCTCGAACACGTCCCGCTGGCGGAGCGCACGTTCCGCGTGCGGCTGCACTGCCCCGAACTCGCCGCCGCGATCCGGCCCGGGCAGTTCGTGATGCTCCGACTGCCCGACACCACCGACCCGCTTCTGGGCCGCCCGTTCGCGCTCTACGACACCGTTCTCGATGACGCCGGGAAGCCGGTTGCCGTCGATGTCGTGTACCTCGTCGTCGGGAAGATGACGGGTCGGCTCGCGGAGGTGCGCGCCGGGGAATCGCTTCAGGTGTGGGGGCCGCTCGGCAAGCCGTTCCTCGATGTCGGCACACCGGATCAGGTCGCGCTCGTGGCCGGCGGCATCGGTCAGACGCCGTTTCTGGCTTACGCACGCGAACTGCTCGGCACCCGCGGCTTCGGCGGCGACGCACCCCGCGCCCGCACGAAGAAAGTTTCGCTCTACTACGGCGTGCGCAACGCGAACCTCGCGGCCGGTGTGGACGACTTCCGCGCCGCGGGCATCGACGTTCACCTCGCGAGCGACGACGGCAGCATCGGCACGAAGGGCTTCGTCACGCAGTTACTCGAATCGCAAGGGAAGACGGGGCCGCTCGTCGGCTGCGGGCCGGAACCGATGCTGCACGCGCTGGCGAAACTCGCGGCGAAGTGGGGCGTCCCGTGTCAGGTGTCTTTGGAAACGCCGATGGCGTGCGGCGTGGGCATCTGCTTCAGTTGCGTGGCGAAGGTGAAGACGCCGGACGGCGACGACTACAAGCGGGTGTGCATCGACGGCCCGTGCTTCGACGCGGCGCAACTGGTGTGGGAGTG
>CANLGS010000490.1 GCA_947490035.1 Gemmataceae bacterium | reverse complement strand
GCAAACCGCTCAGGTGGTTCAACTTTCAAGATGGTCGCGGTTCCGCTTGTCGGTGCATCGACTTTAAGAGCGTCCTTCGCAGCGCGCGGAATGGCCACTCGCGCGGCGCGGTCGAGGTCGAGTACCACGCCGCCGGTGTCCGGCGTGTCAGTCGCAGCGCCGAGCCACAACTTGTCGCCCACGAGGTTTTCGCCCACGAGGAAGGCGACCTTCCCGAAGCCGTGTGTGTCGCCCTTTAGTTGATCGCGAACCGGCTTGCCAGCGGCGAACGCCGCTGTTGGGTACACCTCGACGCGGTGATCCTTGAACCCGGCGACGGCGACAAACCGTCCGTCCGGCGACGCGCTGAGAACCGGCCGTCGGGGGTGGAAGCCGCCGAGCGTGACGCTTCGTTCGGCAGTCGGGGTGAGCAGCCGGAGTTCGTAGCGCTGGCCGTCCGCGTCGGCGCCGACGGGCAGCAGCATCGCGGTTCCATCACCGCCTTCGAGCGGGAACGCAGCCAACGCGGTGGGCAGAAGCAAGCGTCCGTTCTCGCCCTTGAGCGGAACGGTTTTGGGTTCGCCGCCGGACGCGGGTCGCACGTTCAGACCGCCGGTGTTGCGGGTCTCGTCGTACCCGCCGTTGAGCAATTCCGTCGCGGTACCGTCCTTCCCGATGCGCACCGCAAGCGGCGAGATCAGGAGCGCTTTGGGTTCCCAGTTGTCCGTTCCGCCGTTCGTCTTGGGATTATCCCAGGTCAGCAACTTGCCGGGGAGCGGCTTGCCGGTCTGATCGTCGAATCCGTCCCAGGCGACCGCGACGCGCAGCCCGTCTTTCTTCGCGCCGGTTGCCCACGCGGCTAGACCCGGTCGGATGGCGGTCGCGGGGAGGTCGTCGCGTGACGCGATCTCGTCGCCCGTGGTCGCGTTGAAGACGCGGACGGTGCCGACGGGCTGGCCCTTCTTCTCGTTCCACTCGATGCCGGCGGTGAGAAGCACCGGGCCGGTCGCCGGTGCGGGGTTGGCGAACGCGAGCGCCCGCACGGCCGCGCGCGGGCCGCGGATCACCTTGCCGCCGTCGGGCTTCGTCGGGTCGAACAGGTACACGACGCCGACGTCGCGGCGCAAGAACGGCGGGTACTGACGCACGTCCTCGTCGTAGACGCCGTCGTCCGCACTCGCCCAGGTCTCCTCGCGTAGCGGCGCGCGGCCGGCCACCGCGACCCACTTCCCGTCGGGGGAAACGGCGACGGCGTTCACCACGCCCGCGTTGCCCGACCCGATGGGTACGCGGAACGTGCCGTTCGCGACGTACTTCCCCTTCACGAGCGCGTACCGCCGCACCTGCTTGTCGAACCCGCCGACGTAGAGTGTGGAGGCGTCCGGCGCGAACGCGAGCGCGGTGACCGGTGCGTGCGGGCCGGCGTGCGCGAGGATCAGGTGCGGCGCGCGGTCGGCCGGCGGCAACGGCTTCTCTTTTTCCTGTGCCGCGAGAGGAACCGCGAGACCGAAAATGACGACGGCGAGTGCAAGGAGACGGTGGCCCGGCGTCCGCATGGTGGCTCCGCGTGGTGCTGACCGGTCGTCCGGCCGTCCCGCGGGCGCCGGGCGGTGACTCTCGCCCGATTGTAGCTGCGGAAGGGCGGCGTCGGTAGTATAATTACGTGTTGGATCGCAGCCCGGATTCACAAACCGAATTCGCTCGCCCGGCGCCGGCGAAGCGCTTGCGCCGGGTGCGCAGGAACCACCGCGAGGGTCTCATGGCGAGTCCGGGTGACGCGGATAAGCAGCAACCGGGCGTGCCCGGTCCGGGCGAACACACGCCCCTTACACCAATCCACCCGGTCGCCGGTCCGAACTCCCCACCGGCCAAGCGCCTCAGCACGATCAACGACGGCCGCCGCGCGCCCGCCCCACCGCCTAACCCAACGCCCCCGATCCAGATCGGCGCGCTGGTCGGCACGAACGTGGGCAACCTCGACCAGACGCCGAGCCGCAACGACGGGTCCACGATCCTCCCGAACGACACGCCGTACCAGATCGTGCGGTGGCTCGGCGGCGGGGCGTTCGGTGAGGTGTTCGAGGCGCTCGCGCCCGGCGGCGTGCGCGTCGCCGTCAAGCGCATCACCCGCACCGTCGATCACCCGGCCAGCAAGAGCGAGCGCGAGGCGCTCGACGCGATCAAGGGGCTGTCGCACCCCTTCCTGTTGAAGACGAACGCGTACTGGGTGTTCGACGACCGGCTCGTGATCGTGATGGAACTGGCCGACGGCAGCCTCGCCGACCGCGTCGCGTTCCACCAGTCGCAGGGCCGGGTCGGCGCGCCGCCGGAGGAGCTGCTCCCGCTGTTCGAGCAGGCCAGCGAGGCGCTGGATTACTTGCACACCCAGAACGTCTCGCACCGCGACGTGAAGCCGGAAAACATCCTGGTGATGCAGGGGTACGCGAAGGTCGCGGACTTCGGCCTGGCCCGGCTGCACGAGCACGCGCTGACGATGGTGCAGAACACCGTCGGCACGCCGGCGTACATGGCCCCGGAGATGTGGAAGCACAAGGTGAGCCTCCAGAGCGACCAGTACAGCCTGGCCGCGACCTACGTGAGGGCGAGGCTCGGGCGCTACCTGTTCGCGACGAACGTGCTGGTGGACATGGCGAACTTCCACATCCACGAGGTGCCGAACCTGGACCCGCTGCCGGAACCCGAGCAGGCGGTGCTGCTGCGGGCGCTGGCGAAGAAGCCGGAAGACCGCTACCCGACGTGCGTGGCGTTCGCGCGGGCGCTGCGGCTCGCGGTGTTCCCGCCACCTCCGCCGGCGCCGGCACCCGTGGTGGCGGAACCGCCGCGGCGGGAGGGAAGCCGCGCGGTGATGGGCATGGCCGCGGTCGCGGTCGCTTGCGCGATGGCCGTCGGCGTCGTGAACCTGGCGACGCAGCCGCCGCGCGAGCAGGCGAAGGAGAAGGTGCCCGAGAAGGAGAAGGAACAGCCGAAAGAGAAGGAGAAGCGGTTCGCGGTGTACCCGGAGGGCTGGGCGCCGGTCGAGAAGGACGGCACGCACGTGATCGGCGACCGGCACTACCACAAGCAACTGAAACGTCAGGTCGCCGACCAGACGCTGGTCGCGTACCTCATTTACGGCACGCCGAACGCGACGTGCGAGCCGTTCTACATGCTCGAACACAAGGTGACGAACAAGGCGTTCCGGACCGGGTGGGATGCCGTCGCCGGGTCCAAAATCGCGGACGAGCTCCGCACGGCCGGCCAAAAACTGATCCAGGAGTTGTGGCGGAAGCACGAAGACGGGACGCCCCTCGACATCGACGGCGCGGACGGCGAGCGGCCGGTGCTGGGCGTCACGGTGCCAGAGGCGATTCTGGTGGCCGAGTGGCTCGGCGGCACGCTCCCCACGTACCAGCAGTGGCGGAAGGCCGCGGGGGTGGACGAGGAGGGAGAGGCCAACGGTCCCGCCGGTCCCGTGCTGAAGGTGCCGCCGGACAAGCTCGGCGCGGGCCGCGCCGCGGAGCGCGCCGCCTGGAAGCGGGAGCAGTTCGCCGCGCGCAATCTCGCGCTCGGGCTGCGCACGAACGGAGAACACGACAAGCCGCTGCCGGTCGGCTCCCCTCTCGCGGCCGGCGACGTGAGCCGCTGGCGCATCCGCCAACTCGCGACCAACGGGCAGGAGTGTCTGGGGCACGAACGGCCGAGCGACCCGCTCATCACCCTGCGCCCGCTGCCCATCGGCGAGCAGTCTGCCCTCTTCGTCGGTCACGCCCAGTGGGAGGACGAGATCGCTTCCCGCACGGCGCTGACGGCCACGCGAATCGAACCCTGGATGACCGTGTCCGGCCTGTACGCCGGCTTCCGCGTCGTCCTCAAGCCGCAGTGAGCGTGCTTCAACTCCCGCTCGTGAGCGCCTTCGGCTCGCCCAGGCCGCCGAACTTGCGCAGGAACACCAGGAACTGCTCCATCAGGCTCGACGGGTTCCCGGCCTGACCCTCGATGGTGACCGCGTCGCGGGTCACGCTCACCTTGCCCGCGAAGCCGGCCAGCGCCACCACCGCCGCGCCCAGGTCAGACGCGATGCTCACCTTCACGCCTTCCGGCGGCGCGTCCTCGATGCGGTCCACGAAGTCGGCCACGTCCACCGGCACCGCGAACTCGAACACCAGCCGGTCGAACGTCGTCCCGAACACGTTGCGGAACCCCTCCGAGCGCACGAAGTCCGGCCCGGACAGCCGGCTCACCTCGCGGCACCAGATCACCTCGGAG
>CANLGS010000489.1 GCA_947490035.1 Gemmataceae bacterium | reverse complement strand
TTATCGACGACGCGGACGAAGATGTCCTTGTTTTGGAACTTCGCGAGGTCGATCACGACGCGGCGCATGTCTTCCTCTTCCACGCCCGACGCGCGGAAGATCACGTCCTTGCCCGTCACAACCTCGACGCACGTCTCCTTCTCCCACGGCCCGCCGCCGACGAGGAAGCTGGCCCACGCGTGCGTCACCTTGAAGGGCGCGCTCGTGAGCGTGCCGGTCGCCTTGTCGCCGAGCTTCTCGAACCCGCCGATCCAGAACTGCCCGTGGTGCCGGCTGCGGTTGTCCTTGCGCCGCGCGAACACCGTGTCGCCCTTGATCGGCTGGCCCTTGAACGCGTCGCCCTCCGCGGTCCAGTCCTTGAGGTCGCTCGTCTCGAAGTCGAGGTTGAGCGGCTTACCGTCCGCGCCGAGCGGCAAAACGCCGACCTCATTGGGGTCGGCCTTCGGCGGCTGCGCGGGCGAAAGCAGCGCAAGCGACAGGAGCAGCGAGTTCATGCGGTCACTCCGGGGAGAGTCACGGTTGATACCGTGATACCCGGACGCGAGACGGCGAACAAGGGCCGCGAGTTGGTTGGCGGTTATGGGATTCGAGCGTTTGGAGAGAAGTGCGGGCGCGGAGTATCGTGGGAAATAAATAGCGAGGGTGTGCGCCGGCGACGCCGGTGATGAGCCGTGTCCCGCGACGCTGGAAGCGCGTGCCGGGTGTGACCCCGACGCGCGCCACAGGGATGGACAGGTTTGCACCGCCATTCCCTTCGGCAACCAGGCGACCTGCGGTCGGTTGTGGTCTGGGGTGACCGCAGGCCCGTGGCTTTGCGCCCCCGCCTCGCGGCGGGTTAGCCCTTTCGAGGATTGAAAGGTGTGGCGCCGTGGAACGCGCCGACGCACGCCCCCGATTGGGCGCCTAAAACGCGCCCAACCGTTCGCTGCGGAAGCATAGAGCGCGTCCGGCCCATACGCAAATCCGGCTCGAGCGGAATCGCGCGTCAATCAGAGTTTGGCGGTTTTGGGCTTGGCCTTCTGCTCGTCGCGCCAGTAGCGCGGGTTGCGCCCGGCCGGGGTCGGGATGACCAGCGCCAGCGCCTCGATCAGCGCCGGGGAAAGGGTGAGCGTGTCGGTGGTTCGGTCGTAGGTCGCGGAGAGGGTGTAGTCTTCGGGGTGAACCAGTACGTCGGAGTACGCGTCCCGCCACAACCACCCGCGATCCAACATGGCCTGAACCTGCTGCTTCGCCGTCGGTTTGGTGGACACGATGGTTCCCTCAGGTGTGGAGCGGGTGTCAGATAGTATATGGAGTTTCGGCCGCGAGGCGCCGAATGCCCTCACCCGGTCTGGTCCGAAGCACGACCTGACGCTATCCTGCGTGCGGAGGAAAAAGTATGTTGCCGCTCCCGACCAAGACACGCGTTCCGACCGGCCCGCCGCGCAACCTGCTGTGGACCGTCGATCAGTTCCACTACATCGGCGACCTCGGCATGTTCGAGGGCCGCCGGGCCATGCTCATCGACGGCATCGTCGTGGAGGAAGGGCCGATGAACCCGCCGCATGCCATCGCCGCCACCAAAACCCAAGACGCGGTCCGCGACGTCTTCGGTAAAGGCTTTCACGTGCGCGTCGCGAAGCCGCTCGTGCTAAGCCAGACGACCGACCCCGAACCGGATGTCGCGGCCGTTCTGGGCAAGCCGGGCGACTACACCGATCACCCCACGACCGCGCTGCTCGTCGTCGAGGTGTCCGACTCGTCCCTGCGCTACGACACCACGACGAAGCTGAGCCTGTACGCGGCCGGCGGGATCGCGGACTACTGGGTGGTGGACGTGACCGGCCGGCAGTTGCTCGTGTTCCGCGACCCACAACCCGACGCGGCGCAATCGCACGGCCACGGCTACGCGACGCACCTCCTCCTCGGCCCGACCGACACGGTCGCGCCGCTCGCCGCGCCGACCGGCGTGCTTCGCGTGTCCGATCTGCTGCCATAAGCGGACCGCACTCGCTACACTTCCGAAGAGCTGCGCATCCGCGCCGCACTCAAGTGAGCCTCCCCGATGGCCGAACCACTTCGCTGCGTCAGCCCACACGCCATCATCGTCGGTTACGACTTCAGCACCGGCGGCGTGAAGGCGCTCGCGTTCGACCTCGCGGGCAACACCGTCGCGCAGGTGCGGTTGCCCACCGACCTGTGGACCGAAGGCGGAGTCTCCGAACTCAACCTGATGCAACTCGAAGGGCAAGCCCGCGCCGCGACGCGGAGGTTGGCCGACGCGCTCGACCACCTCGATCAGGTCAGCAGGTGGGTCGTGTGCGGCATCTCCGCCACGCACCATACCGCCGGTCGGCTCGACCCTTCGGACGCGCAGGTGCGCCGAGCGATCTGTTGGAACGACCAGACGCTCGCGAAGTATCACGCCGAAGGACTCAAACGTCTCGGTGGGCAAGAGCGCGCGAAGGAACTGACCGGCGGGCCGTGGGCCGTGCGCTACTCGCTCTCGCACTTGGTGAAGGACGAACACACGCTGAGCGAAGCGGACTGGAAACGCACCGCTCACATCCTCCCGCACGGACCGCTCACGGCCGGTTACCTGACCGACCGGTTCAACTGCACGAGCGTCTCGTCGGCCGCATCAACGGGAATCATGGACCTTCGCACCAACGAGTGGCGCAAAGAGATGCTCGAAGCCATCGCGAAGCCGGAATACCGCGAACTCGCGTGGGCCGCCCTGCCCCGTATCGTCGAGATGTCGGAGCCGATTGGACAACTCGCGGGCCACGTGGCTTCGGACGCCGGCATGCCCGCCAGCGTGCGCCCGCTCGTGTTCCCGACGCTGGACGATCAGGCGGCCGGGCTAATCGGCGGCGGGGCGGTCGAAGCCGGGCAGGTCGCGATCATCCTCGGCAACTCCGCCGTCGTGAACTCTTCGTCTGCGCAACTCCCGCAATCGGGGAGTCTCGACGCCATGAAGTTAAATTGGGGGCCGTACCTCTGGATGCGGTGCTATTCCAACGGCGCGCAGTTCCTCGATGAAGTTGCCGGCAAGGACTGGTTCAAGGTCGAAGAGGCCGCGAACGTGCCGCCGCTGTGCGGTGGTACGTCCGTGCTGCCGTTCCTGCTGTCGGAACCGTCGGTGGGCGTGGAAGCGCCGCGCGTCGAGTGGGCACCGCGCGAACCCGAGAACCGCGCGGTGAAGGTGCGCGCGTGCCTCGAAGCGCTCGCGTTCTTACTGGCGCGGGCCGTGCGCGAACACGAAGCCGCCGGGCAGACGGTGACGCGAATCACCGTGTCCGGCGGGATGGCGAAGAGTCAGTTGATGTGCGAGATTCTCGCCAGCGCGCTCAACCGACCGCTCGAACGGCTCGTGTCCGACGAGGGGCCGGCGCTCGGCGCCGCGGTCGCCGCGCTCGCGGGTCTGGAGAGCCACCTGCGCAAACGGCAGGGAATCGCGGAGCCGTACACCGCGGCCGACGCGGTGGCCGCGCTGGTGAAGTTCCGCGACCGCGTGGAGCCGCGCCCCGAGTGGGTCGCGGAGTACGCACGCGGGCAAGAAGCGTTCGAGCACCGGCTGAAGGGGTGAACCGCGGCTCTACTTGTTGGTGAGTTTCACGGTCACGTCGGTCTTCTTCTTGGCGAAGAATATGACGCGGACCGCGGTGTTCTCGGGCACGTCCACGCTGAACGTCTCGCCCTTCCCCGTTTTGCTCGCCAGCGCCTTATCCCGGTTCACTTTCACGTCGGCGTTGAGCAACCCGTCCGGTCCCTTCGCGTCCGCTTCCTTGATTACGATCACGGTCACCTCTTCGGTCGCCGAGTATTCGACGGTGATCTTCTGCGGCTTCGGCTGCGCCGGCAGGTCGAGCGCCTTCGGGTCGCCGGGTTCGAGCGAGAGGGTCTTCGATTCGTTCAGCTTCGCCGGGCCGCACCCGGCGGCGAGGAACAGGCCGAACGCGCACGTCACGAGCGCCAGTCGAGCGAGCATTGGGAGAGCCTCTCGGAGTTGAGGGTTTGGTGTTTGGTGTTTGGTGTTTGGTGTTTGGTGTTTGGTTAGCCGCAAGCCGAAGGCGAGCGAGCTCGCCTTCGGCTTGCGGCTAACCAAACACAGCACATACGAAGCACTGTCACTCAATCCCCTATTTCCCAGATGACCTTCGACTTTCGGCACGGCATGTGCGCCGGAACCCTGGGATTCCCAGCGATTCTGCCTCATTCCTGCCGAAATGACCGAGGGACCCAATGGGTGACCGCCGAAATGACCCCCTGCGCGTGGAT
>CANLGS010000488.1 GCA_947490035.1 Gemmataceae bacterium | reverse complement strand
GCTTGGTGAACTTCGCGAACTCGTCGCGCTTGATCGACGGCACCGGTCCGAGTTCGAGCCGCTGAAGCACCTTGTCGAACAGTTCGGTGATCGCCGGGGTGGTCGAGTCGTCGCGGCACCACTCCTCGTTCTTGCCGGCGAGGAGCGTGAACCACGTCGCGTACTCGTCCTCGGTGGTCGCGTGCGTCACCTTGTCGGGGAACGCCGTTTCCAGCTCCTTGATCCACTGGCCGCGCTCGTTCTTGTTCGCCTTCGCCGCCCGCTCCGCGCACCGGGCGACGGTCTGCTCCTCGTACTTGTCCTGCTCCTCGGCGGCGTAACAGACCGGCGCGGCGCAGACGAGTACAAGGGAGAACAGGAAGGCGGCGTGGCGCATTGCGCGACCTCGGAACGTGACGACCGGCGGAGAGCAAGGCGGGAGGCAATCGTGTGGGTAGGAGAAGTGTACACCGAACTCATCGAATTGTCACGAATAGAAAAGACGAAGGCCGCCGCAGATGACGCAGAGGGACGCAGATCAAGACAAGACAGAAGAGTGTTTTTAAAAGAACTCTGCTTCTTGGTCTTGATCTGCGTCCCTCCGCGTCATCTGCGGCGGCCTTCGTCCCTCTTATCTCAACGAATCGAGGATTTCCATCCGCATCGCGGACAGCGCCGGGACCAGCCCGCCCAGCCGGCCCATCACCAGCGTGAACAGCAGCCCGGTCGCGATGATGGTGAAGTCCACCTGCATCGTGAGCGTCACGCTCTTGCCGCCGCCCTGACCGCCGGACAGCGTGCTCGCGGCCTCGAAGCCGTTCGCGAGGTACCCGAGCAGGCAGCCGAGGAACCCGCCCACGAACGCGATCGTCAGCGACTCGATCATGAACGAGATGAGGATCTGCCACCGCTTGAAGCCGAGGATGCGCAGCACGCCCACCTCCTTGATGCGGGCCGCGATCGACGCGAACATCGTGTTCATCACGCCGAAGATGCCGCCCACCGCCATGATGATCGCCATCATCACGATCGCGGTGAGGAACTGCTCGTTCGTCTTGGTCAGTTCCTTGTAATAGTCCGGTTCGGAGAACGCCTTCAGCTTGGCCTGCGTGTACTCCTCGTTGAGGTAGTAGGCCATCGCGCGGGCGCTGGCGTCGGTGTCGTCGGACATGCGGAGTACGAGCGTGGTGAACTTGTCGCCCTTGCCGGTCGCGCGCACCACCGGGTTCTCGATGCCGGTCCACATCTCCGAACCGTAGGTCGTGCCGCGGGTGCGCATGATCCCGATCACCTTCCACCAGCGGTCGCCCAACTCGAACGTGTCGCCGACCGCGAGCCGCGGCTTGCCCGCGTCCTCGCCGAGCGTGGACGCGGCGCCCTCGCCGATACAGCACTGGAGATACTCCAAGCCGTCCGGCGCCTTCAAGTTCGGCTCGACGCCGGCCCCGGAGAACCAGCGCCCGCCGGGTTCGAGGTCGATGTTGTGAACGGTCGCGCCGACGCGCACGTCGAGGAACGCACGCATTTGCAGGAACCGGCGCCGCGCCGGTTCGCCCGGCTTGGTCACCACCGCCTGGTTCATCACGATGTACGATTCGTAGCTCGCCAGGTAGATCGCGCCGGGCGAATCCCTCGGTGCGTCCGCGGGCAGGCGCGTGAGTTGGCCGTCCGCGCCGGCGGTCGCGCGGGCGACGCCCACGCCCTTCCCGCCGCCGATGGGCCGCCCCTTCTCGTCGGCGGCCACGGTTTCCTTCGCCACGTCTTGACCGTCGCTGCGCGCGAGGTTGCTGAACAGCTCGTCGGTCGAACCTTCGGACATGACCAGCACGTTGCCCGGCACGCCGGTCGTCTCGTTCAGCTTGTACATGCCGTTGACGAACGCGAGCAGCACCACGACCAGCGCGACGACCACCGTGAACGCGACAGCCGTGAGCGAGGTGTCACGCCGCCGCACCCACAGGTAGCGGAAGTTGTAGGCCAGAGGCACTTTCCCGATGAGCAGGAGCAGCAGCAGGTCGGTGCCGTACACGACGAGGAACACGAACGGCCACTGCTCGACGAGCGTGGGCGGCAGCAGTTTCCACAGCGGCACCGCGAGGACCGGTGCGAGGTCGGGGTTCTGGACGAGCCGGAGTTTGGCGGATTTGGGCGTGCGCTCCGCGAGTTCGGCCTCCGCCTCGACGAGCTTCTCGCGCGCCTCGGTCTTGTCGCGCGGGTTCAGGTTCGGGCGGTTCGCGGACTGCCGCAGCGCCCGCACCTTCTGGAGCAGGTCGGGCGTGGTGAGCCACACCTGACCGGCCGGCAGTTCGGCCGGTTCCCGGTCGTCGGGCACGAAGTCCGCGACCGAGTAGCCGAGCAACTTCTTCGCGAGCGTGCCCATCTGCCCGCCGGTCGGCACCGGCAGGTGCGACACGACCTCGATGGCGAACGCGAGCAGCGCGACCAGCACCACCAGCCCCGCGAGCGCCGCGAACACCCGGCGCGCGGTCCGCGTAAGCCACGACCGCGCCGGCCGCACGGAGTCCGTGAGGACCGCCTCGGTGGGCGACACGGCCGGCAGCGCGATGAGCAACGCCGACAGCGGCAGCAGCGAGAACCCGATAACGAACAGCGTCCCGACGAGGCCGACGACGGTGCGGAAGAACCGCGACACGCCCTTCACAACGCGCTCGAGCATGGAAACAATCCCCGAATACAGAACAAAGCGCCGCAGATGACGCAGAGGGACGCAGAGGGACGCAGAGGGACGCAGATCAGAACAAGAACCAGAGCTGTTTTCAAACACTGTTTTCTGATTTATCTGCGTCCCTCTGCGTCATCTGCGGCGCTTTGTTCTTTCTCTTCAGCGGCTCACGCCGTGCGCGCGAACACCTCGGCGACCTTCACGTTCTTCGCGGCCATCGCCGGGCCGATGCATCCCGCGAACGACACGGCCATGCCCAACAGCGGCCCGTAGATCATCGCGTTGAACGGTACGAAGAACGCGCCGAAGAACATGATCTGGAACTTCACGTTGCCCAGCAGCCCGTAGGCCATCAGCGCGCTCATCCCGCCGCCCAGGAAGCCGACGAGCAAGGCTTCGCCCAGCACCAGCAGCATCACGTGCCGCGGCTGGAAGCCGAGCACCTTCAGCACCGCCATTTCGGTGCGGCGCTCGCGCACTGAGATAGACAGCGCGTTCGCCACGACGAGGCTCATGATGCCGATCATCGCGGGCACCAGGATGTACTTGATGCCCCAGAAGATGTCCTTGAACGCGCCCAGCCAGGTGCCGATGCCACTGCTCGCGGTCTCCAGTTTGATCGGCACCGTGCCGAACTGCGCCCGGTCGTTCACCTTCCCGCTAAGAGTCTCAAACGCTTCCTTCGTCGGCAAGCGCACCCAGATGAGGTTGATGCACTTGTCGGCCATCGGGTGCAGTTCGCCCTTCTTCGGGTTGTTCGGGCTGGTCGGGAACGTGTCGATCTGTTGGATCAGGTATTCCTTGTTCATGAACGAGACGCCCTCGTACTTGCCCTCGGGCAGCTCGCCGATGATCTCGAACTCGAACAGCAGGTTGGCGTAGTTCATGCCGTGCAGCTTGATCGTCTGCCCGACCCGGAGGTTGAGCGACTTGAGCCGGCTCTTGCTCATGACGATGGATCGCGGGTTCTTCTTCATGTGCTCGCACGCCTTCTCCAGCAGCTCCTTCTCCTGCCCGGTCAGTTCGTCCAGGCCGTCCATCATGGTCATCACCTTGTCCGGCTCCAGCGCGAACAGGAACACCATGGTGTCCTTTCGCGGGTTCACCTTGTCGGTGGTGCCCAGGACGAACGACCAACTCATGATGTCCTTGTCGCCGTTCTTGGGGCGCATGTCCGGCGGCAGGTCTTCCAGGCACGTCCGCTTGAACCGCTCGTAGTAGCCCGGCGGCATCTGGCTCGGGATGGTCGTCTTGTGGGTGACGATGGCCTTGAAGTTCGCTTCCTTCTCGGTGGTCGCGTTCCCGATCATGTAGAGGACGGCGTAGATGAGGCACAGCACCAGCGTCAGCACGAACAGCGCGAGGTAACTGAGCGACGTGCGCAACAGGCTCCGCCGCAGCCCGCGGAACATCATGAGCAGCAGTTTTCGGGGGAACATCGGGAAGACCGCCGGGACGACCAGGGCCACGATCACGGGCGCGGCGGGGGCGAGCAGGAGGTAACCGAGGCCTTTGAATAGCCCGGCCAAAGCCGCCGCGGGGCCGGGTACGGCGGCGAGCGCCGGGTGCAGCCCGAAACAGGCCGCGCAGCCGGCGCAGCACGCGCCGAT
>CANLGS010000487.1 GCA_947490035.1 Gemmataceae bacterium | reverse complement strand
GGTGTCGCGGTTCTCGTGCCGAATCAACTCGGCTACGGCGAACGCCGACAACACGACTTCAACACCGAGAAGGACTACGACAAGCCGTTCCGCGTGTCGCGCCAGGACTACTACTTCCGGTACAACTCGAACCTGCAACTCTCGGCCGCCGGCGAGTCGCTGATGGGCTGGATGGCGTGGGACTTGATGCGCGGCGTCGATGTGCTGCTCAAGCAGAAGAACATCGACAAGGGTCGCATCATCCTGATGGGCGCGGTGGCCGGCGGCGGCGACCCGGCGGGCGTGACCGCGGCGCTCGACGACCGCATCGCGTGCGTGGTGCCGTTCAACTTCGGCGGCTGGCAACCGGAGTCGAGCGTGCTGGACAACCCCGACCGCGACTTCGCGTGGTTCGGCGACGGCTACTGGGAAAGCACACGCGGCCTCAAGAACGGTGCGCGCGATGGCTTCGCGCACTTCGTGATCGTGGGCAGTGTTAGTCCGCGAAAAGTCATCTACTCACACGAGTTCGCGTGGGACGCGAAGACCGATCCCGCGTGGCCGCGGTTGCAGAAGATATTCGGCTTCTACGACGCGAAGGACAATCTCCGCTTCGCGCACGGCAAGGGGAGCGTGCGCGGCCCCGGCGGGCCGGACAACACGCACTGCGACCACATCGGCGCGGTTCACCGCAAGATGATTTATCCGGCGCTGAAGGACTGGTTCAACATGCCAATTCCGGAGGAGTACAGCAAGCGCCGCACGCGCGACGAACTGACGTGCTGGACCGAGGACGCGACGAAGGAACTGAAGCCGAAGAAGCTGCACGAGGTGCTAGAGGAACTTAACCTGGATCGAACCTTTGCCCGGGTTCGGCGCAATAAAGGGCTTAAACCAGAAGAAGAGTTTCAGGCGGAGAAGAAGGAGTGGGCCACGGCGCTCGGGAACATCGAACCGGTTGCGAAGCCGACGGCGAGCGAGAAGAAAGCCGAAGAGGTGCCGGGCGGGGCATGGGTTCGGTTCGCACTCGATGTTGAACCGGGTATCGTTCTGCCCGGTTTGCTCCTGTCGCCCAAAGACGCTAAGGGGAAATTGCCCGTCGTCGTAATGGTGGCGCAGGGCGGGAAAGCGGGCTTCCTGAAGGAACGCGGCCCCGCAGTTGAAGCGTTCTTGAAGGCGGGCGTGGTCGTTTGCCTTGTGGACGTGCGCGGCACCGGCGAGACACAGCCGGGTGCCTCCGCCGGGCGCGGCAGTTCCCGCACGTCGGTCTCGCAAACGAACCTGATCCTCGGGCAGCCGGTTCTCGGCGCGCAACTCCGCGACCTGCGCACCGTGATCCGCTGGCTCGCGGCCCGTGAGGGAATTGACGGAAAGAGGGTCGCGGTGTGGGGTGATTCGTTCGCGGGCACGAACGCGGCGGATGCAAAGTTCGCGGTGCCGCACGACGCGGACCACATCGCGGTGTTCTCGGAACCGAACGCCGGCGCGATCGCGGGCTTCGCGGGCGTGTTCGAGGATGTCGCCGTGATCTACACGCGTGGGCAACTCGCGTCTCAGTCGCTGTTCAGTTCGCCGTACCTGTACTACCCGCACGAAGCAGTCGTGCCGGGCGTGTCCGCGATGGGCGGCTGGCTCGCGAGCGGGAAAGCGGTCCGACGCGAGGGCCGCGTGGACGGACGGAACCGCCTGGGCGGGGATAAACCGTTGGACCCGGTCGATGCCGCGAAATGGGTGATCGAGCAGATGAAGAAGTGACGCCGCGATGTCACGCGGCACGCTTCTCGGCTTCGCACGGCGCGGGGAACGCCAGCATCGGCGCTTCTCGCGTCGTGTGCCAGCGCACCAGCGCCCACGCGACGAGTGAAGTGCCGAACACCCACCAGTAGCCCGGCACGACTCGGCCCCACCACGGGCCGATCAACCACGCGCTCGCGGCGAGCGGCACGCCGCACGCCGCGAGTGCCGCGAAGTCGCGGCGGAACTCCGGGCTCTCGACCAGTACCTTCGCCAAGAGCCAGAAGCCCGGCGCGAGGAACGGCACGAACCACCGGATCGACACGCACCCGCCGCCGTGGTTCTTCGACAGCACGCCGTACATCAGCCACCCGATCACACACCACGCGAGTAGCGCGAGCAGTTCCACGCGATGCCGACCGGCTCGCCGCAGCACCAGCGCGCCCGCGGCCAGCGCGAGCATCAGCGGGGGGTTGTGCGTCAGGAAGCCCTTCTTCCCGAACAGCAGGTCGAGCGTGTACGTGAACTGCGCGACGTATCGCGTGCGGACGACGCCGGTCATGGTGGTGTCGAACGGGTTGCCCGGCCAGGCGAGGTATTCCGGGTGCATGTTCAGCGGCTTCAGCCAGTCGCCGCCGATGGCGAAGTTGATCGCGTGACCCGCGATCACGCACGGCAGCACCGCGAAGCCGCACGCGACCACGGGTAGGATGCGGCGCGTGCGCACGGCGACGACGAGCAGCACCGCCGGCACCAGCGCCGGGCCGACGCCGAAATCGAGGTTGTACGCGAACCCGGTGACGAACCCCGCGGCGAGCAGCGAACCCCACGCGGTGCGGCCGTCGCGCGCGGCATCCGCGATTCGGCACAGCAGAACGCAGACCAACGCGACCGCGCCGAGTTGCGCGAGGTGGTTGTTCGCGCTACGGGTGTACGCCGGCAGCACGGTCGCCAGCGCGAACGCGCCGAGCCAGACGAGCCGCCACACCGGGGAGAGGCCGGCGCGCGTCCCGATGTTCCACATGCACCCGACCGCGACCGCGTAGCCGGTGCCGCACAGCAGCACGGTAATTACCCACGCGAACACGTCCGGGCGCTCGCTTGGTTTCGGCAGCCCGCAGTACATCAGCGCGCGGTACGCGCCCGCCAGCGGCACGCTCACCAGCGGCGGCTTGTCGGAGTAGTAGCGGCCGTCGATGAGGAGCTTGTCGAGTGTGCCGCGACGCAGCAACGCATTGTCGGGGTCGTAGGGCGGCGTGCCGCGGTCGAAGAGTTCCGGCGGGGGCGCGAGGAACACGCTACCGTCGATGCAGAAGGTGTCGCGCGCGACGAGCGATTCGACCGACGCGAGCCGGCTGCCGTCGTTCCACGCCGACGCGAACGGGCGCGCGCCGGCCGCGGCGACCGCAAACGCGACCGCCGCGAGTACCCACGCCGTCGCCCCGTGATCCGCCCACCTCATGCGCTGCTTCTCCGCGGGAGGCGGGGAACATAGCGAGGCGCGCGAAACGACGCAACCTCACCCGCGCCAACGACAGCTCCGATAGCGCCACCACAGCGCCAGCGCGCGGACGCCCGCCCACGCGCCGAGCGTGCCGGCCACGATCGCGGTCTGACCGGCGACCGGGCCGGAGAGCCACGGGCCGAGGTGCCACATCCGGTAGGCCAGGAGCAACCCGCCGGCGGCGAGGACGGCGAAGTCGGCGCGGAACGTGGCCCGCTCGGCCAGCAACTTCGCGAGCAGCCAGAAGCCGGGCACCAGCAGCGGCACGAACCACCGCACCGACATGCACCCGCCGCCCGCGTTGTCCGACAGCAGCGCGTACACCAGCCACACGCCCACGCACCACGCCGCGAGGGCCGCCTGCTCGACCCGGTCCGGCCCCCGCCGGGCGAGCGCCAGCCACCCGAACCCGACCGCCAGAAACAGCGGGAGGTTGCTCGTCAGGAAGATCAGTACGAGGCTCGCGGCGTTGACCGCGAAGCTCTCGGCCGTGTGCCGCGCCACCCCGGTCATGTTCGACCGGTCGAACGGGCTGCCGGGCCACGTCAGGTATTCGGGCACCATGCCCAGCGGCACCCACACGCGACCGACGGCGTAGGTGAGCGCGTGGTTGGCGACCACCCACGGCAGCGCGCCGAGCAGGAACGCCGCGAGCGGCCCGACCCGGCGCGTGCGGACGGCCACCGCGAGCGCCGCGACGGCCAGGAGCGGCGGCCCGCTGCCCAGGTCGGCGGTGTACCCGAACCCGGCGCAACACCCGGCGCCGAGGAGGAGCGCGAGCCGCCTTCGCCCGGTCGCTTCCGCCGCCCGCGACAGCAGCACGGCCAGCGCCGCGACCGCGGCGAGTTGCGGCATCCCGGCGTTCACCTGGCGGGTGTACGCGGGCAGTACCGTGGCCAGCGCGAAGCCGAGGAGCCAGACGAACCGCCACCCGGCGCCAAGTCCGGCGCGGCGCCCGAGCACCCACATGCACCAGACCCCGACCGCGTAACTCAGCCCGCACGTGAGGACCGCCGCGACGCGGCAGTACACGTCCGGGCGCTCGCCCGGTCGCGGCAATC
>CANLGS010000486.1 GCA_947490035.1 Gemmataceae bacterium | reverse complement strand
CAACCCTAGCGCGAGCAGGTCCGCGACGGGAAGCAGCGCGAGGGCGTACTGGTCGCGCTTCTCCAGGGCTATCACCGCCAGCGCGTCCCTTGCGTCGCCGAGGCACGCAAGGCGGAACACCGAAAGCCCGGTATCGTCGCTCGGTCGCGGCAGGAACGCGCGGTCGCGCACAAGCCGGGCCTCGTTCGGCCTGTAGTAATCCCTCCAGATCAACCGCACCACAACCTCATCGGGCGAAACGGGGGCGCGCTCGTCCTTCATGGCGGCTCCCGCTTGGTCAGGCGGTTACAGGTTCGCCAATCTTGAGGAACTCATACGGCCCGTCCGGTATGTGCAACTCGAACTCCGCTGTCTCAGCCCCAATGATTTCGAGCGTGATCGAACCGCCTTCGGCGGTGTCCCACTCGAAACCGACCGTCCCACCGAAGCCCGGAAGCACGCACGTCGGGGGAAGGACGGAATGCGAGCGAAGCAATCCGACCAACTCGGTCGCGCTGTCGATCAGGTCGCCCGGAATGCCCTTCGCTCCTTGCCCGTCCCAATCGTCCGAGTACGCCCGGTAGCGGTCCAGGTCCGCGAGGCACGCGGACCAATCACCAACGTGAACCCCGTCGCTCGCACCGTTGAGCGGCAGCCGTGGGAACTTCGGAAGTATCGGTGTTGCGTTGGCCCACATATCGCGTCCTCCGTTCGGTTCTCCCCTTAATTCTATCGGCGTCAATCGTTGAACACGAACTCCGGCGTGTCGTTCAGCTCGCATCAGTCGGCGGTTCCGCGGGCGGGATCAGGTTCTTCGCAGCGAGTTCCACCAGTTGCAGTTGCAACACTTTCCACCACGCTCGGTCGCTCTTCACCGCCGTGATGTTCAGTTCCGGAATCACCGCGTGACCGGGAACCGCGTCGATCTTCGCGGGCTTGACGCTCAACCCCAGAGCCAGCAGTTCCGCGACCGGGATCACCGCGATTGCGTACCGGGCGCGCTTGTCCGGTGTCATCGCGGCGAGCGCGTCTTTCGGGTCGTTCAAGCACGCCGCGCGGAACACCGAGATACCGTCTGTTTCGTCGTCGCGCGGCTTGAACGCGACCGGTTGCACCGGGACCGGTTCGCCCGGCCGCAGGAACGCGCCCCACACGAGTCGGACCACGGACTCGTCGGGCGTGACGGGTTCGTCCTCGTCCTTCACGCGGCGGCCTCGTCTGGCTCCTGCGTTTCAAGCCGCAGGTGCTTCATCGGCTGGCCCGGCACTTGGATGAACACGTCTGCCGTGTACGGGCCGTTGACCTCGACCTCCACATATTTCCCGCCCGGTGATTGCCAGTCGAACAAGACGTCACCGTTCACGCCCTGCACGACGCCGGTTGGTGCCTCGATCCCTTCTCGGCGAAGGAGCAGCGCGAGAACCAGCGCGCTGTCCACCACTTCGACGGCTGGGGCCGGAGTCCCTTGGCCGTCCCAGTCGTCTTCGAGTTGCCGGATGGCGAGCAACTGGTCGATC
Organism: Gemmataceae bacterium; assembly: GCA_947490035.1. Classification (GTDB taxonomy): domain Bacteria; phylum Planctomycetota; class Planctomycetia; order Gemmatales; family Gemmataceae; genus Gemmata. The sequence continues at coordinate 2,784 of CANLGS010000486.1, read as the reverse complement.
CGCTTGTCCCAAGATCGCGCCCGGTCGATAGCGGGCGCGGCGCTTGTTGCCGGATGAACCGGAAGCTCCAATCCGATCGTCAATTCGGGGTGTCGAATGGCCCAGGTCTGCACGGTGTCCTCCCGCTCGTGTTCGTTCGCCCTCATTGTACCCGCGTCAGTCGTTGAACACGAACTCCGGCGTGTTGATGAGCGCCCACATCAGGTCTTCGGTCGCGCTCCGCCTTGTCGCGCCCTTCTTGTCGAACCGCTTCACGGCCGCGGCACGTTCAGTATCGGTCGGATTGCGGCTGTACGCCAGCAGGTAAAGTTCGTCCACCAACTCCGCGTTCGTCTTGGTCGTCTTCGCGAGCGTCGCGCAGCGGCCGTCGTCGCTTGTGACCTTCTTGTACAGGTTCGGGCTGTTCATCAGGTGGAGCGCCTGCACAACGGTCGTGTCGGTGGTGCGTTCGCACGGCGGGTCTTGGTTCGGGTCGGGGCGACCGAAGCTGTCGAGGAACACCGACCCGCTACGCGCGGTCCAGACTTCGATGGCGCGCGAGCCGGCCGGCATCGCGTCGAACTTCTCAGGAACACCGGTAATGTCGCTCACCATGTCGAGCAGCACTTCCGCGCGAAGGCGCTGCCGGTAGTGGCGCGAGTAGTTGCGCAGGTCGGCCTGGTTGCGGTCGTTCGGCGTGGTCGATAGCCCGTAGGTGTGGCTCAGGCAGATGGAGCGGATGAGCGCGTTCAGATCGCACTTATTCTTGCGGAAGTCGCGCGCGAGCGCGTCCAGCAACGCCGGGTTGCTCGGCGGGTTCGTGGCGCGCAGGTCGTCCACCGGATCGACGATCCCGCGACCCATCAGGTCGGCCCACACGCGATTCACGATCACCTTTGCAAAGTACGGGTTCTCAGGCGCCGTCACCCACTGCGCGAGAACGTCACGCGGGTCGGTGTCGGGTTCGATGTCCAGCGCCTTGCCGAGCAGCGGCGTGGGTGTCATCTCCTTGCCGGTGAGCGGGTGCTTGACCACGCCGCCGTTGCGCTTGCCGCCGGTTCCGGTGCCGAGGAACACCACTTCTTCGCCGCCGCTGATCGGTGCGGAGATGCCCTGCCCCTTCCGCCCGATGCGCCCGAAGAACGCGGCGAAACTGTAGAAGTCGTCCTGACCCCACACCTCGAACGGGTGGTGGTGGCACTTCGCACAGTCGAGCCGCACGCCGAGGAACAGTTGGCTAACGAGCGTGGTGAGTTCGGCCGGGTCGCGACGGTCGCGGTACATCACCACCGCGCCGTTCGTGAAGGTGCTGCCCTTCGACGCGATCAGCTCGCGCACGAACTGGTCGTAAGGCTTGTTCTCGCGGAAGCTCTTCCGCAACCACTGATCAAGGTTGTATGTCGCCTTGATGCCGACGTGATACGGGTTCGGCCGCAGAAGGTCGGTCCACTTGTTCGCCCAGAAGTCCGCGTACTCCGGGCGGTCCAGCAGCGCGTCGATCAGTTTCTCGCGCTTCTTCGCGTCCTTGTCCGCGAGGAATGCGCGCGTCTCGTCGGGCGTGGGCAGCCTGCCGATCACATCGAGATACGCGCGACGGTGGAACTGCGAGTCGGTCGCGACTTCGGACGGCGTGACGTTGAGTTGTTTCAGCTTCGCCCAGACAAGGCCGTCGATGAAGTTGTTGCGCGGCAACTTGTCGTACACTTCGGCCGCGACCGGCGTGGGCAGCGGGATCAGCACACTGCACACCGCGAACTTCTCCGCGAAGCGGGCCATGATCGTCGCTTCGCCCGGAATCGGCCCAGCTTTCACTTTGCCGGTTGCATCAACGGCCGCGTACACGGCTTCGCTACTGGAGAATTGCGCGAGGTGCGTCACGTCGCGCTTCGTGCCGTCCGCGTAGTGGGCCGTCACGCTGATTTGCTGCGTCACCGTGAACTTCATTAGTTTGCTGTCGGGCGACAGCGTGATCTTCTCCAGCTTCGGCGCGTCGGCCGGTGTTCGCGGCGTGCCGGTCGCGATCCACGTTTCCAGCGCCTTGTACTCGGCGCTCCCTTCGGGGAGTTTCTTCCCGCCGCCGTGCGGCACCTGACCGCTTGCCTTGCGGAGCAGCAGGCTGAAGGCGGGGTTCGCGGGGAAGATGCGTCGGCCGCGTGCTTCGGTGACGATCGCGTTGAAGTCGAAATCGTTGTCGTAGGCGAGCAGCGAGAGTTGGAAGCCGTTCTGCCCGCGGGCCTTCCCGTGGCACGCGCCCGCGTTGCACCCGGCGCGCGTGAGGATCGGCTGAATGTCGCGCTCGAACGTGACCGGCGGTTCCGCGGCCTGGAGCGGCGCCGCGAACGCGAGGGAAAGCACAGCGAGGAGGAAAGCGTATTGCCGCATGGTGGGGAGGGTGCGGAGGGAGGGCGGTCGGCGGGATAAGGATCAGAATAGCCGGAGGACGTTCGCGACGCTAGCGAAACTCCCGGCGACATCGCACATTGGTTCCGCCACACCGGGCGTTGCGTCGTGTTGTCCGCGTTGCGCTCCGGTGTCGCCACCGGGCGTTGCCCGGTGCTGAGAAGTGTCACCCTTTCAGGGTGAAACCCCAAATGCAGTCCGAAGGACTGCGACTCCTCAGCACCGGGCAACGCCCGGTGGCGACACCCGCGACACACGATGCGCCCAACTCTTACAACCGGATGCCGCCGGACACGTCCAGCCAGGTGCCCGTCACCCAGCGCGAGTCGTCCGACGCCAGGAACGCCGCCGCGTCCGCGATGTCCTGCGGTTCGCCGATCCGCCGTAGCGCCGTCGCCTGCTCCT
>CANLGS010000485.1 GCA_947490035.1 Gemmataceae bacterium | reverse complement strand
TCAGCTCGCGGCTCTTGTCATCGACCTTGCCGGCCGGCACTTCCACCTTGAACACGAGGTACTGATCGCCGCCCGCGACGCCCTTGCCGCGAAGCCGCAGTTTCTTGCCGCTCGACGTGCCAGGCGGCACCGTCACGGTCAGCAGCGCGAGCTTCGCCCCGTCGAGCGTGGGCACGTCCACCTTCGCGCCGAGGACCGCTTCCGGCAGCGTCAGCGGCACGTCGAGGTAGATGTCGTTGCTCTCGCGCCGGAAGAACGGGTGCGGGGCGATCTTCACCTTGAGCAGCACCTCCTGCCCGCCGGTCGCGTCGGCGGGCACGCGCAGTTTCTTCCCCTCCTCGATGCCCGCGGGCACCTTCACGTCGATCCGGCGCCCGCCGATCTCCAGCGCGACGCTGCCGCCGTTCGCGGCCACGTCGAACGGGATCGTCACTTCGGATTCGATCGGCTCCGAACGCGGGCGCGAGCGCGTCTTCGTCTTGCGCCGCCCGCCGAACATGTCGCTGAGGTCTGGGTTGCCCGCGCCGCCCATCCCGCCGCCGAACAGGTCGAAGAGTTGCTGCGCCGCTTCCGGGTCGAACTGCCCGCCGCCACCGGGGAACCCGCCGCTACCGCCAGGGAAGCCGCCGCCGCCGGGAAAGCCGCCCTGCTGCGGGCCGGTGAACCCGAACTGGTCGAACTGCGCCTTCTTGTTCGCGTCGCCGAGGATGTCGTGCGCCGCTTGCACTTCCTTGTAACTGGCGTCGGCCTGCTTGTCGCCGGGGTTGCGGTCCGGGTGGTACTTCTTCGACAGCTTCCGGTACGCCTTGTTGATCTCCTCCGCGGTCGCGGATTTGGTCAGGCCGAGCACGTCGTAGGGATCGCGGGGCATGGGGGTAATCGTCGGTGAATGGGGCGCCGCGCCGTGCGGCTTGGAGAATTGTAGCGTTCCGGCCGACCGGACCGGAACCTCATTCGATAGATAGGCGTGCTCTTGCGTTCGGAGAACCGGTCCTTGCAGGTCGAGTACCGGAGCATCCGACGGGACTGATTCGGTCCGTACCGCGCAAGTGGGTCGCCACCAGCCCGTGCCGCTCGGCAAGCGGCACCTACCCAACAGCAACCGTCAATCCACGTAGAGGAATTCGTTCAGGTTCAGCAGGGCGTGGCACAGGTCGGTCGCGGCTTCCGCGGCGGTGCCCTTGTGGCGCGTCAGGTAGCCGAGCACCGCGGCGCGCTCCTCGCTCGTCGCGGGGCGGCCGATCGCGACCACGAACGCGCGGTCGGCGAACTTCTCGCGGTCGGTTCCCACTTCCTTCGTGACGCGGTCCGCGAGCGCCTTCCCGAAGCCGATGACGATCCCGTCGTTCAACAGTTCGAGCGCCTGCGGGGCGGTCGTGGTGACGAACCGGCGCGAACACGTCTCGTTGCGGTCGGGCGCGTCGAACAGCTTGAACAGCGGGTAGCGCAGGTTCCGCTTCACGAACACGTACACGCTGCGCCGGTTCCGCTCCGCGACATCCGTTGATACTTTCCACGCGGCGCCCGCGGTCTTCTGCAACTCCGGCGGCAGCTCGGGGAAAACGCTCGGCCCGCCGGCCTTCGGGTTCAACTGACCGGACACGGAGAGCATCGCGTCGCGCAGCGCCTCGCCGTCGAGCCGGCGCCGCGGGAACTGCCACAGCAGCTTGTTGTCGGGATCGACCTTCTCGCCCGCGTCCGCGCCGCGCGCCCCCTGGCGATACGCCGCACCGGTCACCATCAGTCGGTGGATGTGCTTGAGGGACCAGGGAGAAGAACCCCCTCCCTTACGGTCGGGGTTCACCAGTTCACTCGCGAGCCAATCGAGCAACTCGGGGTGCGTGGGGCGGTCGCCGGTGGTGCCGAAGTCGCTCGACGTGCGCACGATGCCGAACCCGAACCGCTGCTGCCACAGGCGGTTCACGATCACGCGCGAGGTCAGCGGGTTGTCCTTTGACGCGACCCAGTTCGCCAGCGCGGTGCGCCGGCCAGATGACGTGGCCGTGGGCTTCGCGTCCGCGTCGCGGTCGTCGATGGCCGAGAAGAAGCCGGGCACGAGTTCGTCGCCGGGCTTCTGCCAGTTGCCGCGCTTGTACAGCTTCGTAACCGGCGGCGTCGGCAGGTCGGTCATCGCCATCGCCTTCGCCGGTTCGGGCGGCTTGTCCTTCGACAACTCCGCGAGTTTCGCCTTCAGCGCGTCGAGTTGATCTTTCTCGGTTGGCTTGAGACTCTTGGAGATGTCGCCGCGTGCGTACACCTGCTTCTCGATCATCAGCGCGAGTTGCCGCTGGAGCGGCGTGCGCGTCTCGGTCGGGATGTCGAGCAGGCTCGCGTACTCTTCAGGGAACCGGGTGCGCTGCTTCGCGCTGGCCTTCTTGTGGTGCGGCTCCTCGATCTGTGCGATCGTCGCGCGAATGTCGGCGGTCTTCGCCTCCCACGCGGCCCGCTTCTTCTCGTAGGCGGCACGCTCGGCCGCCGGGATCAGCGGTGCCTCGGTCGGCCAGAAGCCGGCGAAGAACGCTTGCAGCCGGAAGTAGTCCTTGTGCGTAATGGGGTCGTACTTGTGGTCGTGGCAGCGGGCGCAGCCGCTCGTGAGCGCGAGGAACGTCGCCGAGGTCGTGTCCGCGATGTCGGTGATGATCTCGTAGCGGCGCTGCTCCAGGTTGACCGCGTTGTACTCGTCGGGGTAGTGCCGCAGGAAGCCGGTGGCGACGAGCGCGTCCGGGTCGGTGGGGAACAGTTCGTCGCCCGCGAGTTGCTCCTTCACGAACCGGTCGAACGGCTTGTCCGCGTTGAACGACTTGATGACGTAGTCGCGGTACCGCCACGCGAGCGGGCGCACGGCGTCGGCGTTGAAGCCGTCGGTCTCGGCGAACCTGACGAGGTCGAGCCAGAACAGCGACTGCCGCTCGCCGTACTGCGGCGACGCCATCAACTTATCGACCAGCTTTTCGTAGGCGTCGGCCGCCTTATCGGTGACGAACGCTTCGACCTGTTCCGGTGTGGGCGGCAGACCGATGAGGTCGAAGTAGACGCGGCGGATGAGCGTTTTGCGGTCCGCTTCGGGCGCGAACGCGAGCTTGTTCGCGGCCAGCTCCGCGAGGAGGAACCGGTCAATGGGATTGCGGATTGCGGATTGCGGATCGCGAATGTCCGGGACCGCGGGCCGCTTGAACGGCTTGTACGCCCACTCCGCGCCGGGCGGTTCGGCGGCCGGCGCGGGGTACGCGACGACGAGCACCATGACCACAACGAACGTGCGAGACAGCAACCGCATCTGCGGTTCCTCGGTGTGTGCGGGAACAATCTTCAAGCAATCTTACTCGGAAGCCGCGACCGGGGAAACCGGAAAGCGCCTGGGTCGTCAGGGAGCGGGTGCCGCGGCGGTGCATACAACAGCCCCGCAACCGCACACCAACCGGAGACGACGATGGGCGACCGCGAACAGAAGCTCGAAGCCGCCGGGTTCCCGCTCGACCGCGGGCCGAAGGAGGGGCCGGTCATCGACCTGCTCGCGGTGCTGGGTGACACGGTGTACGCGTCCGGGCAGGTGCCCTACGACGCCGGCGTGCTGACCAGCAAGGGCAAGGTGCCGTCGCAGGTGTCGGTGGAAGACGCGACGACGGCCGCGGCGCTGTGCGCCGCGAACATCCTCCGCGCTCTTGTCACGAAACTCGGCTCGCTCGACCGCATCGAGCGCGTGGTTCGCGTGACCGGGTATGTGAACGCCGACCCAGACTTCACGGATTGTCACCTCGTCATCAACGGCGCGACGAACTTGCTGAAGGAGGTGTTTGGCCCGGACGCCGGCCGGCACGCCCGCACCGCGCTGGGCATGGGCCAACTGCCGCTCGGCACGAGCGTCGAGGTGGAGGCGATCTTCCAATTGAAGAAGTGATGAGCATTTGGAGTGTAGTCCTCACGCTCCGCGTGAGGGTGCGATCACTTCGGCTGTGGTGATGCTCGCTGGACCTCACGCGGAGCGTGAGGACTACACTCAAAGCCAAGGGTGCGATCACTTCGGCTGTGGTGATGCTCGCTGGACCTCACGCGGAGCGTGAGGACTACACTCAAAGCCATTCGCGCTCACTTCATCCCCTTGATCCACTCGTGGACGAGCTTCACCGCGGGTTCGTCCACCTTGTTCGACGCGATGTGCGGCATCCGCCCCAACCCGGTCAGCGTCATGCGGTGGTAGATCATCGACCGCGCCGGGTCGCCCGGCACCAGGATGCGCGGGTCTTTGATGTCGAACGTGCCCTGACCAGGCTTCACGTCGAG
>CANLGS010000484.1 GCA_947490035.1 Gemmataceae bacterium | reverse complement strand
TCATCGCGCTGTCACTGCTGCTCGCGCTGCTGCTGAGGGCGAGGCTCGCGAGCGGGCTGGGCACGTTCGCGTTCCCGTACCTGCTCGTCGCGTTCGGGTTCCTCATCGGGCTGCCCGTGTCGCGCGCGATCGGCGACCCCGGCCCGCGCCACGTGCAAGCCGCCGTGAAGCGGTGCGTTCTCGGGTTGGTGTTTCTCGACGCCGTTCTTGCGACGATGTTCGTCGGCCTCCCCGGATTGCTGCTGCTTTTGTTGTTGCCCCCCGCGCTGTGGCTCGGAAAATGGATCTACTCAACCTAACTGTTCAGACAAGAGCCGCAGATAACGCAGAAGAACGCAGATAAAGACCAAGAGCAGAGTTAAAGGCAGTTCTTCACACACTCTTTGTCTTCTGGTTTGATCTGCGTCCCTCTGCGTCATCTGCGGCTCTTCGGTCTTCAACCTCAACCGAAAAGTACGACCATGCAAGACCGACGTTCGTTCCTACTCGCAGGAGGTGCTGCCGTGGCCGCGACCGTGATTCCCAATGCGCTCCAAGGCGCCGACGCCAACGACGATGCCGCGACCGTCATCAAGGACCACGTCGCGAAGGTGCGCCCGCTCGAAATCGCGGGCGGCGTCGCGTGGTGGAACGCCAACACCACCGGCGCGGACGCCGACTTCAAGAAGAAGGAAGAAGCCCAGAACAAGATCGACGCGGCCCTGTCCGACAAGACGATGTTCGCCCGCGTGAAGGCGCTCAAGGCGGCGGCCGACAAGGGCGGCATCAAGGACGCGGGCGTGGCGCGGCAGATTCAGTTGCTGTACCTCCAGTACCTCGAAAAGCAGGTCGCGCCGGCGCTGCTCAACAAGATCACCGCGAAGGCGAACGCCGTGGAGCAGGCGTTCAACGTGTACCGCGCGAAGGTGGACGGCGCGGAAATCGCCGACAGCAAGGTGCGCAGCACGCTGAAAGAGTCCACGGATTTGTCGCTGCGCGAAAAGGTGTGGACCGCGAGCAAGGGCGTCGGGGCGGCCGTCGAAGCGGACCTCACGGAGTTGGTGAAGCTCCGTAACGAAGCGGCCACCGAACTCGGCTTCAAGAACTTCCACGCGATGACGCTCACGCTCAACGAGCAGGACGGCCCCGAACTCATCAAGTTGTTCGACGACCTCGACAAGCTCACGAAGGAGCCGTTCACGAAGGCGAAAGCGGACATCGACGCGCGGCTCGCGAAGAAGCTCAAGGTCGAACCCGCGGACCTCATGCCGTGGCACTACTCCGATCCTTTCTTCCAGGAGTCGCCGGCGGTCTTCGACGCGAACCTCGACACGCCGTACACGAAAGCCGACCTACTGAAGTTGTGCGCCACGTTCTACAGCGGCATCGGGCTGCCCATCGACGACGTGATCGCGCGCAGCGATCTGTACGAGAAGAAGGGCAAGTCGCCGCACGCGTTCTGCTCGGACATCGACCGCGAGGGCGACGTGCGGGTGCTCGCGAACATCGTCCCCAACGAGTACTGGATGGGCACGATGCTCCACGAACTGGGGCACGCCGTGTACTCGTCGAAGAACATCCCGCAGGCCGTTCCGTACCTGCTGAGGGCGGAGGCGCACATCCTCACCACCGAGGGCGTCGCGATGCAGTTCGAGCGGTTCAGCAAGTCGCGCCCGTGGCTCGAAAAGATGGGCGTGAAGGTGGACAACGGCGAAGCGTTCGACGCCGCCGCGAAGAAGATTCAGCAGAACCAACTGCTCATCTTCTCGCGCTGGTGTCAGGTGATGTTGCGCTTCGAGAAGGGCATGTACGAGAACCCGAAGCAAGACCTGAACAAGCTGTGGTGGGAACTGGTGGAGCAGTACCAGCAGGTGAAGAAACCGAAGGGCCGCAACGCGCCGGACTACGCCGCGAAGATTCACATCTGTAGCGCCCCGGTGTACTACCACAACTACATGATGGGGCAGTTGTTCGCCTCGCAGGTTCACCACGCGCTCTCGAAGGAAGTCTTCAACGCGGACCCGAAGACGGTGATCTACATCGGCGAGAAGAAGGTCGGCGAGTTCATGAAGAAGAAGGTGTTCGAGCCGGGCCGCACGAAGACGTGGAAGGAACTCACCAAGTTCGCGACCGGCGAGGACCTGAACCCGAAGGCGTTCGCGAAGGACTTCGAGGGGTAAGGGCTGTTGTAGGGTGGGACAAGGCTCTGCGCCGTCCCACCTCTTCGTTCTTGGTTTGGTGGCACAGACATTCCTGTCTGTGCGGTTTCGCCGCTCGTAGCCGCACAGACAGGAATGTCTGTGCCACAAGATAAAGGCATGGTGGGACGGCGCAGAGCCTTGTCCCACCCTACGAATGCAGGAGTGTTTCTCATGGACCGTCGCGAACTGTTGGGCGCGTTGGGCGCGCTCGGACTGGTGAGTTCGGCCGAGGCCGCCGACCACGGGGCGAAGGGCGACGGGCCGATGTCCGCCCCGCACTTCCACTTCTGCGGCATTCACATGGCGAAGAACAACCCCAAACTCCAGTTCGTCACGCAGCACTACTGCGCCGCGCACACCGGCGGTTCAGAGGGCGACGTGTTCCAATGCACTCTCTTCGACGGCGCCGGCAAGAACGCGCGGCTCATCGGCGTCGAGTACCTCATCTCGGACGAAGCGTACCGCAAACTGGCCGAAGGCGAAAAGAAGTACTGGCACGCGCACACCTACGAAGTCCTCGGCGGCGGGCTGATCGCGCCCGGCGTGAGCGCGGAAGACGAGATGAAGTTCATGAAGGTAGTCATCAAGACGTGGGGCAAGGCGTGGCACACGTGGCCCGATCCCTCAACGGCGATTCCGACCGGCGAACCCTTGCTCATCTGGTCGCTGATGGCCGACGGGCAGGCCGACCCGAAAGTGGTCGCGCGGCGCGATAAGGATTTCAAGGTCGATACGGACAAGATCAGCGCCGCTCGCATCAAGGAGTTCGGCCTTGAGAAGCCGAATGTGGCGCTGCCCAAGGACGTGAACGCCGTTGGCCGACAGTGGACCAACGACGGCAAGGACGAGCCGACACCGAAGAAGCCGTAGCACGGCGGCCCGCGTCAGCGGAACAGCGCCATCGCGCTGCCGGCGGTGGCGAACAGCATCACCAGGACCGCGAGCGAACACCCGCCGCAACCGTCGGCGCACCCGCCCAGCCCTTCGAGTGCGCCGCCGGCGAGGTCGGCGGCGTCGAGCGCTCCGCCCGCGACATCGGCTCCGGCTTCCAGCAGTTCACCGGCCCCGGAACCGTCGGCCACGTTGGACGGCGTCGGTTGCTGGTCGTCTTGGTCGTCTTCTTCAGGCATCGGACTGGGTTCAAACGGGTTCATTGGGCGTCTCACGTACTCAGTGGTTGAACAGGAACTCGCGGCCCGTGAGGACCGCCCATATGAAGTCTTCGACCGTCTCGCGCCGGGATTGCGCTCCGTCCTTGGAACCTTCGGCAAGAATCTCCAGGAACTTCTTCTTTTCCGCGACGGAGGGCTTGCGGCTCAGGCCCGCCAGGAACACGCGGTCCACGATCTCCTCGTCCGTCAGCTTGTCGGTGAGCCACTTCGTCACCACGGAGTTCTTGTCGCGCAATTTGTCGTTGAGCGTGTAGCCGTTGTTGAGGTGGAGCGCCTGGGTCACGCTCGCGTCGGCGGTGCGCTCGCACGCGCACGTCTGGATGCGCTCGGCGCGCCCGAAGGCGTCGAGGAATCGCGACGTGGCGAGCGAGTCCGGCACCTGCATCGCCCGCGTGCCCTTCGGGTAGGTCGTGATGGGCGCGGTCGAATCGCCGGCCGCGGTGCTGATGCGGTCGAACGGCGTCGGCACGCCGGTGACATCCGAGTACGCGTCGAGGATCACCTCGCCGGGTAAACGTCGCAGCAAGTACCGCGAGTAGAACCGGTCGTCGGTCGCGTTCTCCTTCGTGGTCTTCGATGTGCGTTGGTACGCGGCCGAGTTCAGGATCGTGCGCATCAGGTGCTTCGTGTCGTATTTGTTCTTCACGAAGTCGGCCGCGAGCGCGTCGAACAGCTCGCGGTTGGTCGCGGGGTTCGTCTCGCGCAGGTCGTCTTCCACTTCCACCAGCCCGCGGCCCATGTAGTTCTTCCACACGCGGTTGACGAGCGCCTTCGCGAAGTACGGGTTCGACGGCGACGTGAGCCAGTCGGCGAAGTACGCGCGGCGGTCAACGGTCGAATCGGCCGCGAGCGGCTTGCCGTCGAGCGGCGTCGGCGGCATTGCGATGCCGCGCCGCAGGTGCAGCGCGTCGCCGTCGGTCTTGCTCTGTACGATCAC
>CANLGS010000483.1 GCA_947490035.1 Gemmataceae bacterium | reverse complement strand
TCTCGATCGGACGGCGCCGACCGAGAAATCTCGCTACTTCTTCGTGACGCCACGAGCAAAGATGCTCGCGACGAAGTTCAGCACGTCCGTCGCGCTGGATTCGTTATAGCCGTAATTGCGGATCAGGCGAGACTTCACCACGTCGATCTTTTCCTGCGTCGCCTTATCCACCACGTTGGACACCAGCGAACTCAGCTTGATCGAGTCTTTTTGGTCCTCGAACAGCTTCAGTTCGAGCGCCTTCTGCAGCCGCTCGTTGGTCTTGTAGTCGAACTTCTTGCCGTCGATGGCGAGCGCCCCGATGTAGTTCATGATCTCGCGGCGGAAGTCGTCCTTGCGGCCCTCGGGGATGTCGATCTTCTCTTCCACGGAGCGCATCAGCCGCTCGTCGGGTTCCTCGTAGTTCCCGGTGTAGCGGTTGCGGACCTTCTCGCGCTGCGTGTACGCCCGCACGTTGTCCATGTAGTTCCCGCACAGCCGGATTAACGCGTCCTCGTCCGCGGCGATAGCGCGCTGCACCTCGTTCTTCACGATGTCCTCGTACTCTTCGCGCACGACCGAGAGCAGTTCCTTGTACTGCCGGTACTGGTCCTCGTCCTTGATGAGCGAGTGGTTGCGCAGCCCGTCTTCGAGTTCCTTCATCACCATGAACGGGTTGATGTTGTCCTCGTTCGGGTGCGCCACCAGCGCGTTGCTGATCTTGTCCTGAATGTACCGCGGCGAAATGCCGAGCATCCCTTCGTGCAGCGCGTCGCGCTTCAGTTCGATCACGTTGTCTTCGGTGAAGCCCGGCAGCGTCTTGCCGTTGTACAGCTTCATCTTCTGGAGCACGCTAAGGCTGGCGTGCTTCGGCGGGTTGAGTCGCGTCAGCACGGCCCACATCGCGGCGACTTCGACCGTGTGCGGCGCGATGTGCTTGCCGCGCACCTTCTCGACGTTGAAGTCCTTCTCGTAAATCTTCACCTCGTCGCGCAGGCGCGTGACGTAGGGGATGTCGATCTTCACCGTGCGGTCGCGGAGCGCTTCCATGAACTCGTTGTTCTGAAGCCGCTTATACTCAGGTTCGTTGGTGTTCGATGCTACGATGTTGCCGACGCCGCAGACGAAGTTGTGCAGCCCGGCCACGTCCTCGATGTCGTAGACCCACTCGTCGGTTGCCTGCCGTTCGGTCAGACGGGTTTCGCAGGTCGTGTGCCGGCCGCCCTTCTTGCCGGCGCCCGACACGAACCGGACGCGGTACGCCGGTGCCTTCTCGCCTCGGTCGGCGCGGTAAATCGAGTAGTCGTAGCCGAGCAGGGTCGCCATCGTCCCGACTTGCGCGGCGAGAACCGGCGAGATCGTCTTGTAGTCGAAGAACTTCGCCTTGTAGTCGTCGGAGGCGGTCGCGTCGAGCAGTTTGCCGACCTTCCGCGTGCCGTCGGTGCGCATCAGTTCGTCGAACGCATGGCGGAGGTACGCGGTCGGCAACCGGAACAGGAAGTCCGGGAGTCGCTTGTTGACGCTGTGCCGCCCGCAGTGGTGAACCGCGATTTCGCCGATCGCGCGCGAACTCAGGTACAGCCGCCACGCGGAATCGGTCTTCGCGCCAGCGTCGATGGACCCGCCGCCGGTCGTGATGCGCGCGTAGGCTTGGCGCACGCGTTCCAGTTCGTCCCGGTTCGCCTGGCTGATGACGATTCCCTTAGTCCCGTTGACGTGGCCCTCCGTGAGATACCACACCAGTACGGTGATGAGGTCTTTCATCGGCTCGACATCGACGATCGGGTCATACACGGCACGAACAGCGGTCGCGTGCCGAGGCAGATCGAGGCGCGCCCAACCCGCCGGACACGGCTTGGTCATCGGCCCGCCGGTCGCGGTGACGGCGGCTTCTTCACGCACGAAGCCCGGAATGCCTTCGAGGATGTCCACGGTCGCGAGCGGATCGGCGAACATCGCGTCGAGCGCGCGAACGGCCATCACTTCCTTCTTGTCATCCGGGTAGAACTCCTTCCCCGTGCGGTCGTAGATCGAGTGGTTCGGCGTGGTCTCGACCGCGCCCCACTTCTGCGACGTGGTGAGCATCCGGCCCGAGAACTTGTGCCGGATCACCTGCCGCACGGGTGTCCAATCGGTGCGCCCAGTGGCGAAGTCGTGGGACAGCACTTCGAGACCGCTCGCGTCGTCCGCGAACTGCTCGTGGAGGCCCGCGAGCGTCGTCCACCCGGCGCGATCATCGTGCCGATACGCGATGGGCGTATTGCCCGCGACGCTGTGCCCGAGAATTACTTCGTCGATGTCGGTCTGCGCGAACTTCTTCGGCTTGATCTTGTGTTCCTGCGACGCGCCGAGCAGGTCGTACAGGAACGCCACGTCGAGCTTCAGCACTTCGATGAACTCGACGATACCGCGATTCGCGATGTTCAGTTCGCCGTCGAAGTTGAACGCGCGCGGGCCCGAGTCGCTGCCGTACTCCGCGATCTTGCGGTAGTTGATGTCGCCGGTCAGTTCGGTGCTGTCCTGGTTCTTCTCGTCCTTCGGCTGGAACGTCCCGATCCCGATCCGGTCCTTCTCGGAAAGGACGAGCCGGTACACCTTCACCTCGTGGGTGAGCATCTTGAGCCAGTCGCCGTCGTACTTCGCCAGCCGCGTCTTGTACTCGTAGCGGCTGTACGGGCTGAGGTCGCCCTTGATCTTTACGTCGTACTGGTACGGCTTCTTGCACTGGTCGTTGAGCATGGTGAGGAGCTGCGCCCGGTGTTCCTCCGGGATCAGTTGCAGCGGCTCGCTGTGCATCGGGTCTTTGCTCCACCCGTCGCCCTCGGCGTCCTTCCACTTGAAGCTGAACAGCATCCCCGCCTCGGTGCGGCTGTACTCTTCGAGGCCGCGTTTCAGCAGTCGCGCGATGGTCGATTTCGCGCTGCCGACGGGGCCGTGTAACAGGATCACGCGGCGCTCGGTGCCGTAGCACAGCGCGGCCGACATGAACGTGTTCACCAACTGCATCAGCGAGCGGTCGAGGCCGTAGATGCCGTCGGAGTGCTTGGTCGCGAACTCGGTGAAGAACTTGTACCGCGGAATCTTGTCCTTGTTCTCGTACACGTCCTCGCTGCCGTGCGACAGGATCATGTCGTACAGCCGCTGGTACGCGGTGCGCGTCACGCCGGGGGTTTCGAGGACGGTGGTGAGGTAGTCGGAAAACGACCCCTCCCAGTGCAACTTCTTGTACTCGGTGGTGTCGAGTTGGGACCGCAGGGTATCGAGAATCGCCGTGGCTGTGGCCATGGTTACAGGTGACCTCCGTGGGCGGCGCGGGGGCGCCGATAGGTGGTACTCGGAGCAATCGGACCGACACCGCTCGTGGCGCCCGCGTTCGGAGAGTGGGGCGCCGACGGCCCGGTTCGCGGCGGTCGGGTTCGACCGGGCGACCGCGGCGAGAGCGGGAAGGGAGCGTGCGGAACTCGCCCACCTGGGCGAAATCCGCGGGCGGCCGAATGGTTGGGTCAGGGTACCCAGATATCCGGCGCTCCGCAAGCCCTCGCCCTTCGCACCCGCTCGTGTTCTCGCGGCGAGTGCATTCTACCCCGGCGCACCGCCGCGCTCCAAGAGTAGATGTCGCACCACCACCACCCGCGCAACTCGGCTTGCGCGAAACGCTCTTGTAACGTAGACTCGCGGAGCGGCGGGCACGCGACGTGCTAACCTGCCCTTGCCCTCCCGCGAATAATATCCGAGGGCACTGTCCCCGTTTCACGGACGAAGGAGACTGACGATGCGAAACTTACTGGCGTTGGTTGGGCTGGCGGTCATCGGCTTCGGCGGCGTCGGCTGGTACGCGGGGTGGTACAAGTTCAGCGTGGCGAAGACCCCCGACGGCAACCTCCAGATCAACACCACCGTCGATACCAAGAAGGCGAGTGCCGAGACGTCGGACTTCCTGAAGAACGTCGGCACGGTGATCGGCAGCCAGGTCGATAAGGCCGCGCAGGACGCGAAATCGACCGCGCCGACGACCCCGCCCGGCGGCACGCCCGGTCCGGTCACCCCGCCGCAGTTCTCGCCCGACCCGACGGTGCCCGGCGTGCCGGTCCCGCCCGGCCCGATCCCGCTGAAGGCGCCCAAGTAGAAGTCATACCATCACGAAGCAGCCCGCCCCGATCACTCCTCTTGGAGTGACCAGGGCGGGCTTCTTCATTCCACTTCGCGCAAACCACTTTACCCAGTCGGTGTCTTCCACACCCGGCGCGCGCGATCCGGTGCGCCCGCCGATTGACATCCGTTCAGTTGACGGATATACACCTAGAGCATTTT
>CANLGS010000482.1 GCA_947490035.1 Gemmataceae bacterium | reverse complement strand
CATGTGCGCGGACATCCCGTGCGCGTCGGCCACGAGGCACGCGGCGCTCTCCGTGAGCCGGTTCGTGAGCCGCACGTCGGCCGCGTCCGGCAACTTTTCTTTCAGCGAAGCCAGCAGTGCCGCGAACCGCTCCTTGTCGCCGGCCGGAACTTCGCCCACGCCGGCCGCTTCGCCGCGATCCGCCGCGACGAGCGTCTTGTCCTTGTACTTGCCCACCTGTGGGATCGCGAACTCGTCGATCGGGTCCGTGAGCAGCAGCACGTCCTGACCCTTCGCGCGGAACGATTCGAGGTACGGCGAGTGGCGCAGTTGCTCCGCGGATTCGCCGATGAGATACGCGATCTCCGTCTGGTCGGTGGACATCTTCTCGACGTACTCCGCGAACGTGGTGAACTTCCCCGGCTCCGTGTTCGCACTCTCAAAGAGCAGCAGGTCCGCGACCTTCTCGCGGTTGCTCCAGTCGCGCGTCAGCCCTTCCTTCAGCACCGTGCCGAACGACTTGTAGAACGTGAGGTACTTGTCGGCCTCGATGTTCTTCATGCCCGCGAGCGAGTCGAGGACGTTCTTCACCACGCTCTTCTGAATGGTGTCGAGGATCGGGTTCTGCTGGAGGATTTCGCGCGACACGTTCAGCGGCAGGTCGGCGGAATCGACCACGCCCTTGACGAACCGCAGGTAGATGGGCAGCACCTGTTCGCACCGGTCCATGATGAGGACGCGCTGCACGTACAACCGCAGACCCGCGACCGGCTCTTCGTAATCGAAGCCGAACGACTTGTGCGCCGGCACGAAGCACAGCACCTTGAACTCGGTCTTCCCTTCGGCCGCGTAGTGGATCACGTCCGCGGGCGCGTCGGTGTCGTGCGCGATCGACTTGTAGAACTCCGCGTACTCTTCTTCCTTGACTTCCGACTTGCCGCGAAGCCAAATCGCCTTGCGCGAGTTCAGCGTCTCCTCGGTCGTCTCTTTCTTCGCCTCCTCGCCTTCACCGACTTCGTTCTCCACGTCCATGACGACGGGGTGTTCGAGGAAGTCGGAGAACTTCCGCACGAGTTGGCGGATTTTCCACGAGTCGAGGAAGTCTTTGGCGTCCTCCTTGAGATGAAGGATCACGTCGGTGCCGCGAGTGGGCTTCTCGGCCGCTTCGAGCGTGTAAGCGCCCTGACCGTCGGACTCCCACTTCGTTGCGTCCGCCGCTTCGCCGGCGGCGCGCGTGACGACGGTCACCTTGTCCGCGACCATGAACGCGGAGTAGAAGCCGACTCCGAACTGCCCGATCAGACCGGGCGCGTCGCCGGCCTTGCCGGCGCGCTTCGCGGCTTCGAGGAACGCTTTCGTGCCCGACTGCGCGACCGTGCCGAGGTTGTCGATCACCTCCTGCCGCGTCATGCCGATGCCGTTGTCGGAGAGCGTCAGCGTGTTCGCGGTCGCGTCGGGCGTGAGCTTGATCTTCCAGTCGGTGTTGCCTTCGAGCTTGTCGGCGTTCGCGAGCGCGTCGAACCGCACCTTGTTGATCGCGTCGGACGCGTTGGAGATGAGTTCGCGCAGGAAGATTTCGCGGTCGGAGTACAGCGAGTGCGTGATGAGGTGGAGGAGTTGCTTCAGCTCCGCTTTGAACTCGAGCGTTTCGGCCGGCATGTGTGAAAACCCCGAAAGACAAATGGGACACAACAGAAGACATGAAGAGAAGTCGCCGCAGATGACGCAGAGAACGCAGATAAAACAGAAGACCGTTCTTCATACACTCTTTCTCTGTCTTGATCTGCGTCCTCTGCGTCATCTGCGGCGACTTCTCTTCTGTCTTCTGTTGTGCCCTTTGTGGTTTTTTGCGGCCATCCTGATTTTCGTTCTGTTTCGATCTTTTCGCTCAAGTGTCAACCCGGACCCCGCGGACTGCCGAAACCAGTTCCAACGGATGCGCCGCGAATCGCGCGTGGCGCGCCTTTTCCAGAGGAGTCAGGGATGACGACTACGCAGGTGACGGTGAAGACGCTCGCCGCGCTCACGCTGTTGGTCGGGTTCGCCACGGTGTCGCGCGCCGACCCGCCGCCGGTGACGGCGGATTGGGCGATGCAGCAGAAGCCGCGCCAGCCGGGCGTGAACGTGTCCACCCCGCTGCCCGCGGCGTGCAAGGTGGCGCCCATCCCCGGCAAGACGGCCGGCAAGTCGATGGGGTCGATCGTCAGCGGGCCGGACGGCAAGCCGGTGCGCCAGTTCGTCAGCTACGACGACAAGAACTTCAACATCATCGTGTACTTCGTGGACGGCGCCGAAGCGTACCGCGAGGTGTACCCGCCGGACGTGAAGGAGCCGTACCAGTTCCGCTGGCTCGGGCCGAACGGCACCAAGTGGGGTGTGGACCGCAACCGCGACGGGATCATCGACGAGTGGATGGTGATCTCGCCGGAGGAGGTGAGCCAGGAACTCGCCCAGGCGGTCATCACGAACGACCCGAAGCGCGTCAGCGCGCTGTTGGTGACGAACGAGAACCTGAGCGCGCTGGGGCTTCCGCAAGCGGACGCGGCCCAGATCATGGCGCGGGCCGAGGGCGCCGCGAAGCGCGTCACCGATACGGCCGCGGCGCTGAAGTTGTCGAACAAGGCGAAGTGGTTGCACGTCGAGTACGGCATCCCGAACGCGCGCCCGGCCGACTCGTTCGGCGGGCGCGAGGACTACACCACGTACCGGGGCGGCACCGTTCTGGTCGAAGACGGCGGCAAGGGTCACGCCTTCCAGACGGGCGAACTGGTGCAGATCGGCCGCGCGTGGAAGATCGTTGACGGCCCGGCCGCGGGCGCGGCCCCGCCGCCGGACGCCCAGGGCGGACCGGACGCCCAGGAGGTGCCGGAATCGATCCGGCCGCTCGTCGAGGATCTCAACAAGCTGGACAAGAACCCGCCCAGCCCGCCGACGGTCGCGTCGCTGGCCGAGTTCAACGCCAAGCGCGCCGACATCCTCGAACAGATCAACACGAAGCTCGGCGGCGGCAAGAAGGAGACGTGGGTCAAGATGCTGCTCGACAGCCACGCGACCGCGGCCGAGGGCGGCAAGGCGGGCAACAAGCACCTCGTCCGGCTGAAGCAGTTCAAGGACGTCTACGCGCAACCGGGCGCGAACCAGGCCGTCGCCGCCTACGCCGCGTACCGGCTGCTGTACGCCGAGAACGCGGTCGCGATGGCGGACATCAAGCCCGAGGAGTTCGCCGCGGTTCAGACGAAGTGGCGCGCCAGCCTCGAAGAGTTCGTGAAGGCGTTCCCGCAGAGCGCCGACGCGCCGGAAGCCTTCTGGCGGCTGGCGATGGCTTACGAACACTCCGGCGAGAAGGGTGCCGAGGACAAGGCAAAGGCGACCTTCGAGACGCTCGCGAAGAGCCACGCGGCCACGCCGCAGGGCGTGAAGGCGGCCGGCGCGCTGAAACGCCTCGACAGCGAGGGCAAGCCGTTCGACTTGACCGGTCAGGTGCTCGGCACGAACCAGCCGTTCGCCGCCGCGCAACCGGGTAAGGTCGTGGTCGTGTACTACTGGGCGAGCTGGAGCGGGTCGCTGGCCGAGGACGCGAAGAAGCTCACCGCGCTCCTGAAGGACTACGAGAAGAAGGGTCTGGCGGTGGTGACGATCAGCCTCGACCACGACGCGAAGACCGCGGCGGACGCGGTGAAGGCGTCGGGGCTGCCCGGCACGCACCTGTTCGCGGAGGGCGGGTTAGATCGCAGCCCGCTGGCCGCGACCTACGGCATCCTGGCCCCGCCGCACGCGTTCGTCGTGGGGAAAGACGGCAAGGTGACCAACCGCAACGCCGGTGTTATCACGCTCGAAGACGACCTAAAGAAACTGCTCGCGGACAAGTGACACGAGCGCTGGGCGTGAGCGACGGACAAGCGAATCCGTCGCTCACTCTTCCGGCTCAGTTCTACTTCAACTCCTCGAACGTCTTGTTCAGGATCGGGTACTTCTTCCAGTCCTTGTAGTCGAAGTGCCACCACTCCTCCTCGTACACGGCGAACCCTTCGGCTTGCATCGCGGAACGGAGCAGGTCGCGTTGCCACCGCTGGCGCGACGTGCCGCCCATGTAGTCGGGGAACGCGCGGTCGGAGAACTCGTCGTACCCGCTCACCGTCTCAATGACCTTGCCGGTCTTCAGGTCGTACAGCGTGAGATCGACCGCGCAACCCCGGTTGTGGCGCGACCCCTTGGACGGGTCGGCCACGAAGCCGTGGAACTTCTCCGGCGTCGCGTCCCAGAACATCTTGGTGACGTGCCACGGCCGGTACGCGTCGAACACGAGCAACCCGT
>CANLGS010000481.1 GCA_947490035.1 Gemmataceae bacterium | reverse complement strand
CTTGTGGCACGGACATTCCTGTCTGTGCTTTCAAAGGCCGCACAGACAGGAATGTCTGTGCCACAAGACAAAAGGCAGAAGAGCCGCGGAGCGGCGGAAGAGGCATCACGACGGGGAGTGTCGCGACGAGAGGAACCCATTCGCGGCTTGCTGTGACGCGCGCGCGTCGTATATTTGATGACTACACGAACGGGCGGCGTGTGGTGTCGGGAGAATTACCGACACCGCGGCCCGTCCCGGCGTAAGATGTCTGGGTGCTTCTGCCGCTCTCGCGCGGCGCTTCTCGCACCCGCGGCCCGAGACGGAGAAACGACTACATGTCGGCGCGCACCGATCACGCCCCCCACCCGCTTGCGCTCTCGAATACTCGCCCGAAGTTCCCCAGGGACGCGGCCGGTTTTTTGACCGAACTTCGCCGCCGCGTCGATGCGTACTTCGCCGAAACCGGGCAGAGCGAGCGCGACTGCTGGCGCATGTACCTGAAGACCGCCGTCATCCTCGTGTGGCTCGCGACGTCGTACACGCTCCTGGTGTTCTTCGCGCCGACGGTGTGGGTGGCGATCCCGCTGGTGATCTCGTTCGCGCTGGCCATCTCCGCCGTCGGGTTCAGCATCCAACACGACGGCGGGCACCACGCGTACTCGCGGCACGAGTGGGTGAACAAGTTCGCGGCCATGTCGCTCGACCTGATCGGCGCCAGCTCCTACCTGTGGAAGTGGAAACACGGCGTCTTCCACCACACCTACCCGAACGTTCCCGGCCAAGACACCGACATCGACGCTGGCGTCGTCGCACGGCTCGCCCCGCAGCAGCCGCGTCGGTGGCACCACCGGTGGCAGCACCTGTACCTGTGGGTTCTGTACGGCGTGACCGCGTCCATGTGGCACATGTACGGCGACTTCCGCGAAGTGATTGTCGGGCGCATCGGGCCGCACAAGATTCCGCGCCCGAAGGGTTGGGACTTGGCGATCTTCATCGGCGGCAAGGCGCTGTCGATCGCGCTGCTGTGGGGCATCCCGATGATGGTCCACGAGTGGTGGGTGGTGCTGGTGTTCTACGCCGCGGTGACGGCGGTGGTGGGTGTGACGCTGACGGTGGTGTTCCAACTCGCGCACTGCGTCGAGGAAGCGCAGTTCCCCGAACCGGTCGCGGGCACCGGCAAGATGGAAGACGCGTGGGCCGTCCACCAGGTGCTGACGACGGTGGACTTCGCCCGCAACAGTTGGACGGTGAGTTGGCTGCTGGGCGGTTTGAACTTCCAGGTGGTCCACCACCTGTTCCCGCGGGTGAGCCACATCCACTATCCCGCGCTGGCGCGGATCATCGAGTCGGCGTGCCGCGACTTCGGGGTGAAGTACGTCGCGCACACGTCGCTGCTCGCGGGGATCGTGTCGCACTTCCGCTGGCTGCGGCGCATGGGCCGCGCGGACGCGGTTCCGGGGTGAGAATGGGTTTCGTCGGGCGGGACAAGGCTTTGCGCCGTCCGATCTCTTCTCTTGTGGCACGGACATTCCTGTCTGTGCTGCCTTTGAAAGCACAGACAGGAATGTCCGTGCCACAAATCCAAGACCAAGACATTATCGCAACCCCGAATCACGGCAGCGGCACGTTCTCCAGCACGAACGGCACTTCCACCACGACCGCGCGCGGGCCGACGAGCGTCAGCTTCGCGGGCACACCGGCGTCCTTCGCGAACGTCAAGTTGTAGTTCTGGAACATCGTCAGCCCGTCGTCGCTGGAGTCGCTGTACGCGCCGTTGTTGATCCGGGCCAGCATCTCCTTACCTGTCGCGTCGAGAGCCTTCACGGTCGGGGTCTGGCCCGCGCCGCGCGGCGCCTCCGGCCAGATGCCGCCGGGGTTCAACCCGCGCCGTGCGCTCACCGCCCACGGCGACGGGTACTGGAGCGTCACCTGCACCGTCACGCCGGCGTTGCCCTTCGCCTCGCTCACCGCCGTCACGGTCAACCGCATCTGCCCCGGCCCGTCGAACGCGGTGTGCGTGTTCTTCGCCGGGTCCGGCACGGTGATGAGTGTCTGGTTCGCGACCATGACCTCGCCCAGCACATGCCCCTCCAGCCGCTTGATGCTGCGCGCGTTGGGTGTCGCGAGTTTGAGCGGCACGGCGACGATCCGCGGGTTGGGGAGTGAGTCCGGCGGGATCGGCATTCCGGTTCGCGGGTCGAACCGGCCGCCGAAGCCGCCCGGACCGCCGAACCCGCCGCCGCCCCACGCGACCACGCCGTCGAACTCGAAGTTGTTCGCCGGCGCCGACTTGATCGAACCGGCGCCGCCGGCGCGCCCGGCGTCGTCGGTGAGTTTGGTGATCTTCACCGCGACCACGTCCTGCCAGTTCAAGCCCGGCGTCGGCAGCACGTCGAAGCACATGGTGGTTTCGCCGGTGCCGAGCGTGACGCGGTGGCCGGGGAACGACTTCGGCAAGGCAACGATGCGCACGGCCGTGGCGCGGGCGCCGGGGAGTCGGTCCTTGCCGTCGATGAGTACGACGGGCACCGCGTCCGCGTTCGGGATCGCCGGCGGCGCGACGTACCCGCGCCGGCCGGTCGGCGGTTGCTTGGGCACGTCGAGTTCGAGCCGGTGCGCTTCCTGCAACCCGGCCGCGGCGCAGAACTGTTCGAGTGCGTCCCACAGCGGCACCTCGCCGGTGACGCACGTCACCTTGCGCAGCGGGTCCGCGACGCGGGTGGTGTCGAGGACGATGTTCAGCCCGGTGCGCGTCTTCAGGTCGGTGAGCGCGGTGCCGAGTGGCATGTCGCGGTAGGTGAGCGTGACCTTCTTCGGCGCGATCAGCCCGGTGCTGTCGGCGGTGCGCTGGAGTTTGAAGAGGATCGCGCTGGCCCGCTGCCGCACTTCGGGGTCGGGCGAGTTCGCCGCTTCGCGCAGCGCCGGGATCGCGCTGGCGCCGGATTTCTCCAGGTGCGCGACGGCCGCTTCGCGGTCGCGGAAGTCGTGGGCGCCGAGCCTGGTGACGAGTTCCGACACCGTGGGTACCGCGGTCGGTGCGGGCGCGGGCGGGTTGCCGACGGCGACGCCAATAGCCAAACCGCACGTGCCGAGAGCCGCGAACAGCCGCCTCATGTGGTGCCCCTTCAATGGTGTCGATCAGCGACTCAATGGTACCCTGTCGAAGACCAATTCCAAGTTCCAAGTTCCAACTTGTTGCGCACGGCCGTCGTTTAGCGCCGGTCCCGCAGGGGCCAATGCCCTTCAACCCAAGCGGCGCTAAACGAACATCGAACGCGCCCAACTCGGAACTCGTTGGCTGGAATCTGGAAACCGCTGGCTGCGTTGCTACAATTCTTACTTCTACACGCCCGGCACCAAACACGACTGATGCGCGACGCCCTCGGCGTTGAGTGCATGTCGGCCGGGGTGATTACTTGCCGCCCTTGTTGCGGCGAAAGGTGTTCCATGTCTCTTGGTCTGATTGGCTACAAGGTCGGGATGACGCAGGTCTTCACCGCCGAAGGCAAGGCCGAACCGGTCACGGTGCTGCAACTCGGGCCGTGCCCCGTGCTGCAAATCAAGTTCCCCACGCCGCAGAGCGACCGCGCCGGCAGCGTCCGCGCGGACGGATACGCGGCCGTGCAACTCGGCTTCAAGGACAAGAAGCGCAAGAACGCGACCCGCCCGGAGCAGGGGCACGTCGCGGCGTCGCTGAAGTCGAAGCGGAAGGACGTGCGCCAGAAGGCCGGCGTGGTGCTGCCGCCGAAGGCCGACTGCGAACCGCAGCGCGTGATCCGCGAGTTCCGCCTCGACGTGGGCGGCGGGTTCGTGGACACGAAGTCGGTGAAGGTCGGTCCCGCGGAAGCGACCTTCAAGGTCGAGCGCATCCGGATCACCGCCGAGCCGGGCAAGCCGACGAAGTTCGAGGCGTATGCCGACGACATGACGCTGAAGGTCGGCGACAAGCTGACCGTCGATCAGGTGTTCAAGGACGTGATCGCGGTGGACGTGATCGGCACGACGAAGGGCCGCGGGTATACGGGCGTTATGAAGCGCTGGAACTTCCACGGTATGCCGGCCGCGCACGGCTCGAAGAAGAACCACCGCCAGCCCGGTTCGACCTCGTCGCTGGCGAGCAACCGCGGTAGCGGTCGTCCGAAGAAGGGCCGCAACCTGGCCGGTCAGTACGGCAACGAGCGGGTGACGATCCGCAACCTCGCGATCATCAAGGTGGACGTGGAGAACAACCTGCTGATCGTCCGCGGCGGTATCCCCGGCTTCAACGGCGCGGTGGTGATGGTGCGGCCGACGAACAAGGTCGGCCCCGGCTCGCCG
>CANLGS010000480.1 GCA_947490035.1 Gemmataceae bacterium | reverse complement strand
GGAACCGTTCGACCGTGGTCGAGACCTCATCCGGGTGCGAAAATCGTTGCAGACCACCCGTCACGGGGGTAATCTGTGACCGCACAGCCGATTCGTGTTCCCAGAGGCGTTCATCTGGGAAAGATCGGTTAGTAGATGCCGCCGTGGATGCGCTCGGGCGTGAGGTGTCCGGGCTGGTCGTTGAACCAGAACCGGCGCCACTCGTTCTTGATCTGCCGGAGGTCTTCCGACTGATAAAGCAGTTGCGTCATGCGCTCGTTCGGGTCGCTGGAATACTGGTTGAGAATGCACCCGCTGTTTGCCGTCAGCGCGATGACCGCGAGCAAGGCGAGCAGAAGTTTGCGGAATACGAGTTTGCGGACCATGTCCGGCCTCCGTGCGCTGTGTACGTTGCCCGCCGAGCGGCGTCCGCGTCCCCCACGCTGACGACCGTCCAGCGAACCGTACCCTGATTATCGGCGTCACCCCTACACGCCTTGAATCCAATTCCGTTTTTTTGACCCGCGCAACCGGAAGAGTCGCCGCGGGCGTCGGCGGCTGCGAACTCCGAACCGGGTTCGCGTGTCTTGCCAGTGAGGGTCGTGCGCGTAAAGTGAAGGAATACCCGGCGGGGTAGCTCAGAGGTTAGAGCACTCGCTTCATAAGCGAGGTGTCGCGAGTTCAATTCTCGCTCCCGCTACTGAACACGAAAGTCTTGGATTATCAGCCAATTCAGGCGGTTTGCAAGGTCTCGGAATCGCACTTCTAAACCCCCGATTCTGTGGAAGCCTTCCATCGGACGCTTCCCGCCGGCACGCCGCCGTTGTGCCCATCTTCCGGGAGCATTGCACGTCCGGCTGCGGTACCGACCCAGGCGCGGCGCTCGGAACCAGAAGGGTTATTGCACGAACCGACCGCGAGCACGAGCCGCAGCGCGTCGTGAACCAGCCCGACGCCCCGCGCGTGGGCGATGTTGATCGGACTCAGCTCGACGACCTCCCCGCGGATGAGTTCGACCCGCTTGCCGTCGAAGAAGTCCTGGCGGCCGAGTTCGTAATACTGCTCGCGGGTCAACCGTTGCGGTAGAGGCGGCTTGGCGGTCATCGGTGTTCCTCCTATTCACAGCGTACCATCACTCCTTGCCGAGAACGAGGTCAACGACCCAGCACCCGCGGACGTGTTCGCCCGGTGCGCGGCAGTGGTCGAGGATCGCGGGTTCGTCGCAGCCCGCGTCTTGGAGCGCGTCGGCCAGAATCGGCAGCGCGCCGAAGTCGCGCGCATCGTACATCCCGCGCGCGAGTGACAACGCGGTGTCCGTGCGCCACGCGGGGGAGAAGGTCACGGGGCGGAACGGATTGCCCATCACGCAGCGGTACAGGCCGGCGAGAAGTCGCATCTCCGCGAACCGCGCGGTCGTCCAAGCATCCGACCCCTCCACGGCAGCAGTCGCGTCCGCGGCTACTCTCGCGACATCGCTGACGGAGGAAATCGTGTATTCGGCGCTGCCATGATTCTGACGTGGGTCATGTCGTAGCTGGAAGGCGGCACGCGCCGCTACAAAGCGGGGATCGGCTTGCGGCCAGTGTTCCCAAACGTCGGCCGCGTCGGTGTAAGCAACGAGCTGGACGCGGCTGATGAAGCCGTCTGCAAATTGCTCGGCAGCTTCGACGGCCTCGCGCGACGCTGAGAGTTCCAAGAGATGCCAGACACGCCGGACACAGGCCGCACCGGCGAGGAAGAATTTGCGCGGGCTGGCGGCATCGCGTTGGTTGACGTAATCCAAGGAGAGCGCCCGGTTCCGGGCACGACAGCCAATCCGCTTCCGTGACGACTTCACGATGGTCGTGGAACCACTGCCAATCGTCAGTGTCCCACGGGTCCAGTGGCGGGCTTCCGGTATACATCACGTCATTGTCTCTGGGCGTTGGCGTTCTTCTTCGCCTTGGGTGGCCCCAGAATCTCTTGCAGCACCACCGCCATCGCGACGCCCTGACCGCTGTTGAGCAAGGCCGTCAGGTTCTTGCCGAAGTTGGTCTTCGCGTTCGGGCGCGGACGGTTGAAGAACCGCGTTACTTTGGTCGCGGGCGCGCCGGTGGAAGACGAGGGCCGAAGCACTTGCGCTACCGGCAGCTCTTCGATCTGGCCCGCGACCGGGGCGGCACGCGTCGGCGCCTGCGGCATGTTGCTGAAGTCGGCGGCGACGTTGGCCGCGGCGCGGTCCGCGTTCGCCGCGGTCTCGGCCAGTTCCGCGACCGCCCGCGCGCGTGCCCGCGTCTCCGCGGGGGGCTTGATCGGCTGAACCACCTGCGCGACCGGCACCGACGAACCGGGCTGCGCCGGCGCCGGGTCGGCCGTGGACGCCTTCCGCCGCAGCCGGTCGATCTCGGCCAGGAACCGGTCCATGTCCGTGTTCCCGGCCCGCACCGCGCCGCTGCTGCTGGTCTCCGAGTCGGTATTGGCCTTGCTTCGCGCCGTCCGCGCCGACGGCCGTTCGGCGCGCTCGTCTTCTCGCTGGGCGCGCGTCGAACGGTCGCGCTCGGAGCGCTCGTACCGCTCGCGCTCCAGCCGGCGCGTGTTGTTCGCCTCTTGCAGGTTGTTCAGCATCTTCGCCACCGCCCCCACCACCGTGGAGATGACGATCAGCGCGATGACCAGCCAGAGGGCACCCATTTCAAGCCTCGCTCGTGACAGTGAGTTCGAGTATGAGGAATGAGGAATGAGGAATGAGGAATGAGGAATGAGGAATGAGGAATGAGGAATGAGGAATGAGGAATGAGGAATAAAGGCATCAGCGATTCTGGTCTTTACTCCTCACTCCTCATTCCTCATTCCTCACTCCTCACTGCCCCTAGCGGCCGGAGCCGCTCTGCCCTTCGGCGCCGCCGGTCATGGTGGCGATGTTGTTCCGCATCAGCGTGTCGGACTGCACGTTTTTCATGTTGTAAAAGTCCATCACGCCGAGGTGTCCCTTCTGGAAGGCTTCCGCGATGGCCTGCGGCACCTGAGCTTCCGCCTCGACCACCTTCGCCCGGTTCTCTTCCACGAGCGCCCGCATTTCCTGCTCGCGGGCGACGGCCGCGGCACGCCGCTTCTCGGCTTCGGCCTGCGCCACGCGGAGGTCGGCCGCGGCCTGGTCCGCTTGCAACTTCGCACCGATGTTCTCGCCGACTTCGATGTGCGCGATGTCGATGGACACGATCTCGAACGCCGTCTGCGCGTCGAGCGCGTTGTGCAGCACGGTCTGCGAAATCATACCGGGGTTGGCGAGTACCTCCTTGTGGTCGTGCGCCGATCCGATGGCCTTCACGATGCCCTCGCCGACGCGGGCGATGATGGTCTCTTCGGTCGCACCGCCGACCAGCCGTTCGAGCTTGGTGCGCACCGTCACGCGGGCCTTCGCGAGCAACTGAATACCGTTGCGGCACACGGCGTCGAGGAACTGCTTGCCCTTCGCGGGGTCCGGGCAGTCGATGACCTTCGGGTTGACGCTCGTGCGGACGGCTTCGAGCACGTCGCGGCCGGCGAGGTCGATGGCCGCTGCGGTGCGCCACGGCAGGTCGAGGCCGGCCTTGTGCGCCGCGATCACGGCGGTCGCCGTCTTCGGCACGTTGCCGCGGGCCAGGAAGTGCGACTCGAGGTCGCCGGTGGTCACCTTCACGCCGGCCTGAATGAGCGCGATCTTCTGGCGCACGACCATCTGGTAATCGACGTTCCGCAGCTTCATGCCGATGAGGCTGCCCATGCCGATCTCGGCCTTCGTCAGGAGCGCCTGAATCCACAGCCGGATGAAGCTGAAGAACAGGAAGAGGAACACCACGAAGATGAGGACCGCGACCAGCGCCACCACGATGATGACGATCTGCAGGGTGCTGACCGGGGGTCCGCCGCCGCCTGCACCTCCGCCACCTTGAGCGAACAGGGCAAGAGCGGTTGCGAGGGTCGTCGAAAGCGTCACGGTTATCGGTCCTTTGAAAGTGGGTGTCGTGTTACGTGTTACGTGTTACGTGTCTTGCGGTTCGCCGTCGCGCTCCCCTGCGGGTCGCGGCTAAACGGCTCTGAGTTACGTCTTATCGAGGCCGATGTCAAAGTCGTCGAAGTCGTCGCGCGGGCGCTTCGGCGTGTCGGTCTTCGGTTCGTCCCTCTTTGGTTCTTCGCTCGGCGGCGCGGCGGCTTTCGGCGGCGCGGCCGGCGCGGCATCCGGGTGTTCGATCTCGGACACGTCGGGCGGCGATTCCATCGCGCGGACGATCACCTGCCCGCGGCGCACCTCCACGCACCGCACCCACACGCCGGCGGAGAGCATCGTACCCTCGGTCATCGC
>CANLGS010000479.1 GCA_947490035.1 Gemmataceae bacterium | reverse complement strand
GAACAAGAAGCGTCGACCCGTCCAAGCGAAAGCAAAACAGTCCGGGGCACACACCTCAGTTCACAAACTCCTCCAACAAGCCAAGCAACAACACAAAGACCACCCTTCAACCCACCAGAGAAAATGAGTCGTGCAAAGCAGTAGCGCGGGCGTCCCGCCCGCCGCTCCACATCTCGGATTCGCCTGGCATGTTTTCGGAGGCCGACATCATGCGCACCGCTGGTTTTGTGACGGCGCTCGCCTATGCGGCCTTCGGCGTGGGAGTGATCGGGATCGCGGCCCCCGTGCCGACGCACTTGTTCCCCAAGCCGCAGCCCGTTTGCTTCCCCACGAAGGTTGGCACGACCTCTGAATGGGCCAACGGCCGGTGGTACACCGAGCGCGTGGCGGCGGTCGAGCGCAAGGACGGGCTGACGCACGTGACCGTGGAGTGGCTGGACGGCGCGAAGTGGCGACCGGGCCGGCGGGTCACGGTGTCGGCGGAGGGGATGGTGATGACTGAGGCCGCAGGGCGCGAGGTCAAGCATCCGTTGTGGCTACTCAAGCAACCGCACCGCGAGGGCAACGCCTGGGAGATCAACTTGGTCGAACACCCGGACGTGAAGGGGACGAAGACCGCACACGGACCGGAGCGGGTCGAGGTGCCGGCCGGCCGGTTCGACGCCGTTCGCGTCGAGGTGCGCTACACCTTGTTCGGAAAGGAGCAGCGCATGACGGAATGGTACGCACCGGACGTCGGGAGGGTGAAAATGGTGGACGCGGGCGGGGGAACACTTGAACTGAAATCGTTCACGCCGGGGAAGTGATGCGACTTCTGGCGTGAACGCTCTGAACCCCTCTCACGGCTCAGTCCTTCTTCTCGTGGTGACCGCCGAACTCGGACCGCATCGCGGACAGCACGCGGTCGGCGTAGTTGGCCTCGCCGCGGGACGCGAACCGCTGGAACAGCGCCGCCGTCAGCACCGGCGCCGGCACCGACTCATCGATCGCCGCCAGCGCCGTCCACCGGCCCTCACCCGAATCTGATACACGACCGCTGAAGTTCGACAGCTCCGGGCTTTTCGCCAGCGCGTGTGCCGTCAGGTCGAGCAGCCACGACGCGACCACGCTGCCGCGGCGCCACAGCTCCGCGATCTCGCCGACGGGCAGGTCGAACTGGTAGTTCTCCGGCGAGCGCAGCGGGCTGGTCTCCGCGTCGGCGGTGCGCGACTGCCGGCCGGCGCCCGCGTGCTTGAGGATGTTCAGCCCCTCGGCGTAGGCGGCCATCAGCCCGTACTCGATGCCGTTGTGGACCATCTTGACGAAGTGCCCGGCCCCGCTCGCGCCGCAGCGCAGGTAGCCGTGTTCGGCGGTGCCGCCGGCGGTCCGGTCCGGGGTCGGCGGGGCGGAGTCCTTCGGCGGGGCGAGCGTCGCGAAGATCGGGTCGAGGCGCTTCACCACGTCCTCCTCGCCGCCGATCATCAGGCAGTACCCGCGTTCGAGGCCGAACACGCCGCCGCTCGTGCCGACATCGACGTAGTGCAGCCCCTTCGCGCTCAGCTCCTTCGCCCGCCGGATGTCATCGACGTAGTACGAGTTGCCGCCGTCGATGATGGTGTCCCCTTCGCTGAGCAGCGGGGCGAGCGTGGCGATGGTGGAATCCACCACGGCCGCCGGGACCATGAGCCACACGGTCCGCGGCGCCGCGAGCTTCCCGATGAACTCGGCGAGCGAAGTTGTCGCGTCGATGCCGTGCGCCTTCAGCCCTTCCACCGCGCTGGGGAAGGAGTCGAAGCCGACGCACGAGTGCCCGCCTTTGGTGAGGCGGCGAACCATGTTCGCGCCCATCCGGCCCAGCCCGATCATTCCGAGTTGCATGACATATCCCAGGTGAGTTGCGGTCGCGGTCGGGCGACTGCCCGACCCGCGCGTAGGGATTATCGGTCAGTGCTGCCAAAAGAGCCACCACCGATTCCGAGAACATTTGTTCGTAGTGACCGGCTTCAGCCGGTCCTCGCGCCGAGACCGGCTGAAGCCGGTCACTACGAACGAAATCTTCAAATCGCTTCCGGGCCTCGTTCCCCGGTGCGGATGCGGATGCAGTCTTCCAGCGGCAGGATGAAGATCTTGCCGTCGCCGATGCGCCCCTCCGGGCCGGTGCGGGCCGCGTCCATGATCGCGTTCACCGTCGGCTCCACGAAGTCCTCGTTCACCGCGATCTGCAACTGCACCTTCCGCAGCATGTTCACGGTCAGTTCGTGGCCGCGGTACACCTCCGTGTGGCCCTTCTGCCGGCCGAAGCCGAGTACGTCCACGATGGTCAGGCGGAACACCTCCACCTTGTTCAGCGCTTCCTTCACCGCGTCGAGTTTCGACGGCTGGATGATCGCGAGTATCAGTTTCATAAGTGAGGGTTCCTACTCCGCGCGGCACGGGACCACAACTTCGCCGTGGCTGGCGTACTCCGGGCCGACCGCGTAGTTGTCGAACGCGAGCGAATACGCGCCCTCGAACCACTCGCGGATGTGCGGCACCGCGGCTTCGTCGTAAGCCGGGCGCACCGCGAGCGACGGGCCGAACGGCACCACGCGAATCTCGCCCTGCTCGACCACCATGTCACCGGCCTTGAAGACGTATCGCGGCAGCTCGAACATCAGCTTCAGGTCGCTACCCGGAGTGTACACGGTCACGTCCGCGTCCGCACCGATTCCGAGGTGGCCCTTGTGCGGAAGACCCAGCATCCGCGCCGGGCCGGCGCGCGTGACGATCGCGATTTCGGAGAGCGAGTATTCGCGCTCCAGGTCCGGCAACGTGCAGACGGTGCGCAACTTCTCCGGCAGACGCTTGAGGACTTCGCGCCGGTAGTCGCGGCTCATCAGCAGCGCGCAGATTTCGGGGTACGCCAGGAACGAGCCGCCGTTCGGGTGGTCGGTACTCATCGCCACCCGCCACGGGTCGTTCACGAGCAGATACCATTCGAGGCCAATCGCCCATTGAAGGGCGTGAACGAAACTCTTCTCCTTGTACTCGATGGGGACGATGCCGCAGCCGCCCTCGCACTCGGTGTCGCCGTTGAACCACTTCCGCCCGGTCACCTTGTGCAGGAAGTGGCCGAGCGGCCCGTCGCCGGTCATCGACGTGGTGTCGCCGAACATCACCTGCCCGACATCGACGGTCAGGTTCGGGTGCGCGTTCACCCACTCCGCGAGCTGCGGCACCTTCGAGCAGAACGTCCCCTGATCGTCCGGCCCGCCGCCGTAGCTGTGGAACTGAATGTGCGTGAAGTGCGCGCGGTGGCCGTCAACCGCCTTCATGGTTTCGAGTGTCGTCGTCCAGTTACCCGGCATACCAAGCTGGTTGCAGTGGATATGAACCGGGTGCGGCAGCTTCAACTCATCCGCGGTGCGCGCGACCGCGGCAACGATCGCGCGCGGCGACACGCCGAAACCGGGTACGACATCGTCGAGGTTCGACATGCCCATGCCGCCCTGCTTCCACACCTCCACGCCGCCGGGGTTGACCACCTTCAGCGCGTAACCGCGGGTGCAGTTCAGCAGCCAGCCGCAGAAGGCGCGGACGCGCTCGTGTTCGCCGCGCCCGAGTTGATCCATGAGGTAGTGGTTGTTGCCGACGAGGACGAAGAACCCTTTGTCGATGACCGGCGTGTCGTGGAACTCTTCGTGCGTGTGCCGCGCGCCGAGCGGAGGGATCGCGGCGTCGAAGACGGTGGTGTAGCCGAGGCCCGCATAGAGGTAACCGGTGGTGAACGTGGTAGGCGTGCTGCCGAGCGTGCCGGACCGCAAGAGATCGGTGCGGAGGAAGGGCGCGTTGTCGCGCCGGTCTTCGGGGCGGAACTTGCGGGCGACGTTCACCTTCGGACCGGCGATGTGCGCGTGCATGTCCACGCCGCCGGGCATCACGACGAGGCCACTCAGGTCGAACGTGCGCGCGGGGAAGACGGAAGGGTCGGCGGGCGGCGCGACGACCTTCCCACCGTCGAGCCACAGGTCGCGGACCTCGCCGTGGACGCCGTTCGCGGGGTCGTAGACGGTGCTGCCGGCTAACTTGGTGAGTGACATGCGGAGATTCTACGGCGAACCCCGGCCGCAAGGCCGGGGGTTATTCTTCCTTGTCACTTCACCCCCGGCCTTGCGGCCGGGGTTCGCCTACAGTCACCCCATAGGCATCAAGTTAAGGAGACGCTGGCCTATGAAAAACGGGAAGTCCTTCCCACAATCGCTGTTAGGTAAAGACAGTGATCGTGAAGAAGGAACTTCCCATGCCGATTGTAGCCAGGATTGGCGCAGCTTTGCAGTTGGTAT
>CANLGS010000478.1 GCA_947490035.1 Gemmataceae bacterium | reverse complement strand
TGTCGTTCACCACGCTCACAAGTTCGATACCCAAGCCCGGCCCGACCAGCGCTTCGAGTACCTGCTTCAACTCTTGGCGAACGCCTTCTAGCCCCGGCGGGATCAAGCCGGACGCGATCACCGCGGCCTTCAACAGCCCCAGGTAGTCGCGCGCGAAGTCGAACACCTCCGCGAGCGAGGTGATGTCGGCCGCGGCGTCGAGATCGACCGACACGAGGCGCAGCACCGGCTCGTCGATGACGCGGAAGTACACCTCGATGGGCGGGCGCGGGGCGGCGTCGCGCCCGTTCACGCCGAGGTCGATGGACACGTTCAGCACCCGCGCGCCTTCGGGGTAGTCCATGCCCAGGAAGAAGATGTCGCTCCAGCACGAGTGCGACAGGTCCATGCGCACCGGCGTGCGCTCGCGCAGCACCGGGAACGGCGCGCCCGCGGCGCGCGTCCGCAGCTCGGGCCGGACGCGCAGCGGGTGTTCGTCGGCCGACCCGGTGCGGAACATCCACCGGTTGCCGGCCGCGCCGCGCACGCTCGCGCGCACCTGGTCCGCGAGCGTCTGGAACGCGAGCGCGTGGTGCGCCGCGGCCAGCGCGCTACACAGCGGGTCGCTCGGCCCGCGCGCGGCTTCTTCCGCGCGGAACAGCCGCACGGCTTCGTCAAAACGGCGCGCAAGAAGCCGTTCAACGCCCGCGTAGGGGATGCGTCCTTCCGAGGGCAGTTCGGCGCGCGCGGGCAGGTGGAAGCGGTCGATGGCGTACAGGAAGAACAGCGCGCGGACGCGTGCGTAGAGGTTGGCGTTCTCGCGCCGGAACCGGTCGAGCGCGTCGCGCTCGGCGAGCAGGTCGCGGTAGGAGAGCGCACGGCACGCGGACGCGAGCGGCGTGTCCCGCACAGCCGGGTCTTGGGAGGTGATGAGGTCGGTCAGGGGCATGGGTATTTCTTTCACAGGGCGGAGAGCACCTGTGTGCCCTGTGTGGCCTCGTGGAGATCAGCCCCGCTGGGCGAGGAGGTCCACGATCTGCGCCAGGATGCGCTCTCGGTCCACGCCGTCGAGGGCGAGCGCGAGCTGGGCCGCGAGCAGCCCGTACTTCAGCCCGGTGTTGTGCCGCTGCCCGGCGACTTCGAGCGCCAGGTAGCGCTCGCGGCGAGCGAGTTCGGCCAGCGCCGCCGACAGGTCGAGCGGCCGACTCGCCCGGTCCTGCGCGGCTTGCTCGCCGAGGATGTCCATGACGGCGGGCGTGAGTACGTGGATGCCGAAGAAGCACAGGTAGAACCCGGCCCGCACGCCGGGCACCGACAGCACCTGTTCGGCCTCACTAGGCGTCGGCTTCTCCAACACCTGCTGCACTTCGTACAGGTCCGGCCGCAGCGCGACGCGGCGACCGCCGACGGCGCCGTAGAAGCGCAAAACGCTCTCGCGCGTCGGTTGCACGGCCGACACCGCGCACCCCTCGACGCGGGCGAGGTCGGCGACCTGCTTCGCGGAGCGGGTCGGGCCGCGGGCGATGTACAGGTGGTCGCTGACGAGGTGGAGGAACGGCTGACCGGCGGTGAACCCGCGGGCGCACAGCACCGCGTGCCCGTACCCGAGCGGATCCGGTTGTTCCACGAACGTGAGCCGCGACGCGTGCGCGCCGGCCGCGGCGCGGTACGCGGCCTCGTCGCCGGGGGCGGTCACGAGACACACCTCCTCGGCACCGGCGTCCACCGCCTCGTCGAGGACGATCTCCAGCGCCTTCTTCTCGACGCCGTCGCGATCGACGAGCGTCTGAACGGGCAGCGCCCGCTGACTGCGGCCCGCGGCCGTTATGACCGCCCTGGTAACCTTCATCGCACCCCCGCGAGACGAACTCTGACGGGTAGGGATACGCGCCGCGGACGCGAAAGACAGAGGAGAACGCGACCGGTTCGGGCGACATCTCGCTGACCGGTTCGGTGTTGTGGTAGAATGCCGGCAGGAGGTGACCCATGCCGATCCACGACTGGACCCGCGTCGCGTCGGGGGTGTTCCACGACTTTCACCAAGACTGGACAATCGAGCTTCGCCGGACGCTCAACCGCGGGTTGCTCCCGCCGGGGTATTCCGCCCTCACCGACCTCCGGGTCGAAGGCTGGGAACCGGATGTCGTCGCCATTCAGGGAAACGGGCATTCAGCCCCAGGCGGGTTGGCCGTCGCCGATGCGCCCCCGCGTGCGCGGCAGGTGGCTCGCCTCGAGTCCGAAGTGGGCGCCTACGCGCGCAAGGCCAACCGTATCATGGTGCGCCACGAACTCGGGCCGGTTGTGGCCGTCATCGAAATCGTCTCGCCCGGAAACAAGGACAGCACCCACGCAATCCGGTCGTTCAAAGCCAAGGCCGTCGAGCTTCTTCAGAAAGGCGTCAACCTTGTGGTGATCGACCTGTTCCCACCCACCCCTCGCGACCCGGACGGCATCCACCACGTGATCTGGGCGGAATTCACCGACGAGCCGTTCGAGGCTCGGCCCGCGAACAAGCCGCTGACCGTCGCCGCCTACAACGCCGGGATCGACCTGACCGCCTACGTCGATCCGGTGGCCGTCGGTGACGCGCTTCCAGACGCCGCGCTGTTCCTCGCGCCGGGGTGGTACGTCAATATTCCACTTGAAGCGACATACTTGGCGTCGTGGGCGGAAGCGCCCCGGCTGATCCGCGACCTCGTCGAGCCGCCGACTGCGTGACGGGTGTTCCGCGCTACCTGATATGACTTCAACCGGTCGGGAACGGGTTCGTCCGGCGAGTGACAGAATACGAACCCACAGCGTGCAATTCCCCGCGACCGTGGCGGTTCCGGTTCGCCGTCTCCACCGGAGTCGGCAGCTCCCTCACGGCTTCTTGCCCGTCTCCTTTTCAATCGCGCGCATGACCGACAACATCGTGGTCCCCAGTGCGGTCGCCACGACCTCCTTCGATCTTTCATCGTAGTTCGGAATAGGGTTTGTCCTTGACCGCTTTATTGGGTAGTATCGCAGCCTTTCCGTGACATCGGTTCGCCTGGGGATGTGCCGGTGATCGAAGTCCAGAACCTCGCCAAGAGCTACGCCTCGCGGGTGGTTCTGTCCGACGTGTCGTTCCGCATCGGGCCGGGCGAAGCGGCGGCTTACCTCGGGGCGAACGGCGCGGGCAAATCGACGACGGTCAAGATCATCGCCGGGTTGCTCGGACCGGACGCCGGCCGGGTCGTGGTCGGCGGGCACGATGTCGTCGCCGAACCGCTCGCCGCCAAGCGCCGGCTCGGCTATGTGCCGGACGACGCCCGGCTGTACGAGTCGCTGACCCCGGCGGAATACCTCTCCCTGGTCGCCGAACTGTACCACCTGCCGCGCGAGCAGGCGGCCGACCGCATCAACCAGATGGCCGCGGTCTTTGAACTCACGGCGGTGTTGGATCGGGCGATCGAGACCCTGTCGCGCGGGCAGCGCCAGAAGGTGCTTCTGATCGCGGCCATGATCCACGACCCCGACGTGCTGCTGCTCGACGAACCGCTGAACGGCCTCGATGTCGAAAGCGGGCTGGCCCTCCGGAAGATCCTCGAAGGGCTGCTCGAACGCGGGAAGACCATCCTGTTCTGCACACACATTCTCGAACTGGCCGAGCGCGTGTGTGGACGTACCATCGTCCTGTACCAGGGGCGGATCGTCGCCGACGCGCCGACCGCCGAACTGGTCCGGCAGTCGCGGGGCGGCACGCTCGAAGCGGCCTTTCGCGAGTTGACGCGGCCCGAACAGGCCGACGAGGGCGCGCGGGCGTTCCTCCGCACGTTCGACCCACCGGCCCCGTAACCCGCCCCAGAAAGCTCGCCCGCATGTGCGCCCGCTGGCTTGCTCGGTTGGGAATCGACCCACGCGGCTTTGTCGCCCTGCTCCGCGTTCTGATCCTGATGGATCTGCGCGAGCAGCACTGGGCGCAGGCCACCGCGACCAAGCCGCACCACGCGGTCAGCCCCCTCTTCCTCGTCGTCGGCCAGTGCCTGACGGCCTCGGCGGTGACGTGCGCCCTCCTGTTCGCGCGCGTCGATGTGTTCTTCTTTGTGCTCGTGAATTTGACGCTCTCACTCTCGCTGATCGCCTCCGCGGTGTTCGTCGAGTTCCGGGAGATCGCGCTGAACCCCGCCGACCGCGGCGCGCTCGGGCACCTGCCGGTCGCACCGCGGACGTTCGCCGCGGCCAGGCTTGCGAACCTCCTGTTCTACTTCGGACTCATGTACTGCGCGCTGAACGTGTTCCCGCTCATCGTCGGCGTGTGGCGTTTCCGACCCCGTTCAGGTACGCTCGCCGGGACATGAACACAG
>CANLGS010000477.1 GCA_947490035.1 Gemmataceae bacterium | reverse complement strand
TGATGGAACCTCGTTACGTGTTTAACGAGCCGGAAGCGTAAGCGACGGATGAGTTTGTCCGTCGCTTACGCTTCCGGCTCGTATCAGATCGCTACGCCAGCGCCGTCTGGGTGTGGCTCGCCAGGAGAGTCGTCAGTTGCCCCCGACACGAGCCGCAGCCGGTGCCGGCGCGGGTCGCGTCGCAGAGCGCGGGGAGAGTGTCGCAGCCGTCGCGAATCGCTTCGACGACGACCGATTCGGTTACGTGGTTGCAGTTACACACTTCGCGCTCGGCCGCCGTGGTCGGCGCATTGCCGGTCGCGAGCACGTCGAGGCGGTTGGGCGGGAGCGGTTCGTCGCGGTCGAACATCTGCACCAGCGCCGGCGCCGCTTCCGCACAGCCGACGAGCATCGCACCGGCCAGTTTGCCGTCGCGGACGATCAGTTTCCGGTACACGCCGCGGCGTTCCTCGAACACCTGCACCACTTCGTCGGTCGGGAACTCCGGGTCGGTGACGCCGAAGCTCGCGACTTCCACGCCCGCGACCTTCAGCCGCGCGTACACCTTCGAGCCGAGATAGCGGGCACGCGGGTTCGCGCCGGTGAGTACATCGGCCAGCACCGCGCACTGCTCCCAGATCGGTTGAACGAGGCCATACACCTTGCCACCGTGTTCGGCGCACTCGCCGACCGCGTACACGCCGGGCACCTGCGTCGCGAGCAAATCGTTCACCAGGATCGCGCGGTTCACCGGCACGCCGGACGCGCGAGCCGCTTCAACTCGCGGAACGATGCCGCACGCGAACACGACGAGGTCCGCGGGCACAACGTCGCCGCCGCGCATCTTCACAGCTTCGACGTGGCCGTTGCCGATGATCTCTTCCGCGGTCGTCCCGGTGCGGACGAAGATGCCCATCTTCTCGATCGCGCGCCGCAGCAGCGTGCCGCCGGACGCGTCGAGTTGGGCGTTCATCAAAACCGGGTCGAGGTGCAACACGGTGACGTGTAGCCCCATGTCGCAGAGCGCCTTCGCGGCTTCGAGGCCGAGCAGCCCGCCGCCGACGACGACCGCGCTGCTGCCGGGCCGGGCGCGGTCGCGGATCGCCATGCAGTCTTCGATGGTGCGGAACACGTGGACGCCGTCGCGCGGCGAGCCGTCGTCCGACTTTAGGCCGGCCACGCGCGGCACCAGCGGCGAACTGCCCGTGGCGAACACGCACACGTCGTAAGGGAATAGGTCGCCAGCGCTGGTCGTCAGCCGGCGCGCGACCGGATCGACCTTCGCGACGCGCACGCCCGAGTGGAAGGTGACGCCGCGCGCGGCGTACCACGCGTTCGGCTTCAGCGCGATCTCGTCGGGGTTGCCGCCGCTCAACACGCGACCCAGGAGGATGCGGTTGTACGAGCCGCGCGACTCCTCGCCGAAGACGGTGATCTCGAACGATTCGGTCGCGTTGCGGCGCACGAGTTCGTCGAGCAGGCGGCTAGCAGCCATGCCATTGCCGACGATCGCGAGACGTTTCTTCATGGTTCGTCACTCTCTTCGCCGCTTGCGGCTTCGCGGGAAATGCGCTCGCGAAGCCGCAAGCGGCTACCCGACGCGCGCAATTCTCACGGCCGACAGCTTGTACTCCGGCATCCGGCTGGTCGGGTCGAGCGCGCCGCTCGTCAGCAAGTTCGCGGCCTGGCGCCCGCCCCAGTGGAACGGCGCGAACAGCGTGTCCGGGCGGATGTCGGCGGTCACCTCGGCAACGAACTCGACCTTCGCGCGCCGGCTCTCGACGGTGACCTTGCTGCCAGTGACAACACGATAGCGCCGGGCGAGGCGCGGGTGAATCTCCAGTCGCGGCACCGGCTGCGCGTTCGACAGTTTGGTGACGGTCCGCGTCTGCGCGCCGGAGTTGTAATGCTCCTTGTAGCGCCCCGTTGTGAAGAACAGCGGGAACTCGGCGTCCGGCTCTTCGCCCGCGGCGCGGTGTTCGACCGCGAAGAACTTCGCGCGCCCGTCGGCGTGCGCGAACGTCTCCGTGAACATCCGCGGCGTACCCTCGTGATCTTCGGACGGGCACGGCCAGAACACGCCGTCTTGTTGCTCGATCTTCGCGTAAGTGATGCCGCTGTAGTCGGCCGGCGCGCCGGCGGTGGCGCGGCGCAGTTCGTTGAACACCGATTCCGTGGTGCGGTACGCGAACTTGTCGCCGCACCCGAGGCGCGCCGCGAGGTGGTGCAACACGTCGATGTCGCTTCGCGGGCCGGTCGGCGGCCGCGACACGACGCGCCGCCGGATCACGCGGCCTTCGAGGTTGGTCATCGTGCCGTCTTCTTCCGCCCACTGGAACACCGGCAGGAAGACGTGCGCGTGTTCGCTCGTCTCGTTGTGGAACGCATCGCACACGACGAGCAACTCAAGCGCCTTCAGTTTCGGGAGGATGCGCGACAGATGCGGGGCCGCGACCGCGACATTCGACCCCATCACGAACAGACTTCGCACGCTCTCACCGAGCGAATCGAGCAACTCGAACGCGCTCTTCCCCTTTCGCGGAAGCGACGCGAGATCGACGCCCCATATCTTCGCGACGGCTTCGCGGTGTGCGTCCACTTCGATCAGCCGGTAGCCCGGAAGTTGGTCGGCCTTCTGACCGTGCTCGCGCCCGCCCTGACCGTTGCCCTGCCCGGTGAGCGTGCCGAAACCGCTGTGCTGTTTCCCGACCTTGCCCAACGCAAGCATCAAGTTGATCCAGGCGTGAACGCTGTCCACTCCCTTGCTGTGCTGCTCCGTGCCGCGACCGGTCAGCACCATCGCGGTGCGCGAAGTGGCGAGCCAGCGGGCCGCTTGCCGCAGGTGCGTCTCGGCGATACCCGTGAGCCGCTCGACGCGGGCCGGGTGGTACTGGAGCGCCACCGCGCGGACCGCGTCGAATCCGTTCGTGCGATCCGCGACGTAGCGTTCGTCGGTCAGCCGCTCTTCGAGGACGACGTAGAGCAGGCCGTTAGCGAGTGCCAGGTCGGTGCCCGGCGTCAACTGGAGGAACAGGTTCGCGGCGCGGCCAGTCGGTGTGCGCCGCGGGTCCGCGACGATGAGCCGTCCGCCCGCGGCCTTCTGCCGGTCGAACCACTGCATCATCGGCGGGAGCGTGTCGGCGGTGTTCGCGCCGACCAGCATCACCACTTCCGCGTGTTCGATGTCGGACACGGGGAAAGGCAAGCCGCGATCAACGCCGAACGCGCGGTTCGCGCCGGCGGCGGCGCTCGACATGCAGAACCGGCCGTTGTAGTCGATGTTCGCGGTGCCGAGCGCGAGCCGCGCGAACTTGCCCAGCAGGTACGCCTTCTCGTTCGTGAGCGCGCCGGAACCGAACACACCGTTGGCGTCGGCGCCGTGCTTCTCGCGAATCGCCTGCATCTTCGCCGCGACGAAGTCGAGCGCCTCGTCCCACTCCGCTTCGCGCCACGCACCGCGTGCGTCGCGCAGTTGCGGCGTGGTGACGCGCTGCGGGTGATCGAGCAGCGCGGCCGCGGTCCAGCCCTTGATGCACAACTGACCGTTGTTCACCGGCCAGTTCGGGTCGCCGCTCACGCGCGGCATACTGCCGCCCAGGTCTTCGCCCATTAGGATGCCGCACTGGAACGCGCAGTACGGGCAGTGCGTGCGCACCCCCAGCGCCTGCGGCGGCAGCGTGGTCAGCGGGATTGGCGGGATGGCACTCACGCGACCGGCACCGTGACGAACACCTCGCCGTTACGCACTTCGGTCGGGTACGCTTCGATGCCGCACACGCTCTCCTGGTCGCACTCGCCGCTGGTGCCGTCGAAGCGGTAAGCGTGCAGCGGGCACACCACCTGTTCGCCAATCAGCATTCCGTCGGCGAGCGGGCCGCCCTTGTGCGGACACGCACCTTCGACCGCGAATACCTGCCCGTCGCGTCCGCGGAACACCGCGAGCGCGCGGCCGCCGACCTCGAACGCGCGGCCGAGGCCGTGCGGCAGTTCGTCGAGCGTGCAGAGGGAAACGCGGGTGGTTGTGGCTGTCATGGGATGCTCGTGGTTCTTGGCGAGCGGGGGGCGTAAGCCCCCTGTTGGCTCAACAACTCAAACTTGTGATGAGGTTCAACAGGGGGCTTACGCCCCCCGCTCGCCTAAGAGGGGTAAAGGCACCCGCTTCGCCTCGTCGAACTGGCCCGCGTACACCGGCGCGTCGCGCTCCAGCCACGGATCGACGTAGGCCGCCATCGTCTTCTCCACTTCGGCGTCGAGCTGCGTCCCGATGCCGAGCGAGTCGCCCACGATGATCTCGCGCAGGTTCTCGATTCCAATGCGCGGCGCGAAGTCGTA
>CANLGS010000476.1 GCA_947490035.1 Gemmataceae bacterium | reverse complement strand
CCCTCCGGGGTGAATGCGGAAGCAGTCCGAAGGACTGACACTCCTCAGCCCCGGGCAACGCCCGGGGTGTGGGACGACGCGGGCAACGCCCTGGGTACCCGGCAACACGGGGTAACGCCCTGGAACGCTGGAATCGTATGAGCAAGTTCTCGCTAACCCTGACCCTCGCCCGCAAGGACTGGCGGCTGTTCTGGGCCGACCGGCGCGCGGCGGTGCTGTGCTTCGTCGTGCCGGTGCTGCTCGCGTCCGCGTTCGGCGCCATCTTCCACCGACCCGCGACCGGCGCGACAACGAAACTCACCGTTCTCATCGTGGTCGAAGATGACGGCCCGTTCACGCGACAGGTCGCGGCCGATCTGCTCGCGTCGCCGCGCTTCGACGCGAAAGAGGTTTCACGCGCCGAAGCATGCGCCGCGGTCGCGGAACGAAAGGCGGTCGCGGTCGTGTTGCCTCACGGCTTCGAGCGGCTGAAGTTGTGGGAACCCGGCGTCACGACCGAGCGGCCGGAACTGATCCTCCTGCACCACCCGAACGCGACCCCCGAACGGCACATGACCGAAGGCGTCGTCACCGAAGCGGTGATGAAACGCGTCACGCGCGAAGCCTTCCGCGACGTACTCAAAGACGCCGACGAGCAGGCGCTCGCGCCGCCGTTCAAGGTCGAAGCAACGCCGGTGTCGCCGCACGCGGGCGCGCAGTTCAACTCGTACTCGCACAGCTTCTGCGGGATGACGCTGCAATACCTGCTGTTCTGGGGCATGGAGAGCGGATTGTTACTTCTGCGCGAGCGGCAGCGCAGCGTGTGGACTCGCGTTCGCGCCGCGGCGGTGCCGCTGTCGTGCGTGATCGGCGGCAAGGCGCTCGCGACCGCGTTCATCGCGCTCCTGCAAGTGCTGGTCACGTTCGGCGTGGGCTACGTCGCGTTCGGCGTCCGCATCGACGGCTCCGTGATCGGCTTCGCGCTCCTCGCCCTCGCCGCGTGCGGCCTCGCGGCGGCGACCGGGTTGCTGGTCGCCGCGATCGGCGGCACGGAAGCCCGCGCGCGGAACGTGAGCATCCTGGTGATCCTCGGCGTGTCGATGCTCGGCGGGTTGTGGGTGCCGGCGTTTCTGCTGCCCGCGTGGGCGCGAGAGTTCTCGCTGGCACTGCCGACAACGTGGGCGCTGCGTGGCTTCGAGACGGTAACGTGGCAAGGCGGCGGGTTCCGTGCGGCGCTGCCGAGCGTCGCGGCCGTCACCGGCTTCGCGCTCGCGCTACTCGCGGTCGCGGCGTTGCGGTTGAAGTTCGCGGAACGGAGTCTGCGACAAGGGAAGGCATGAGAGGGCACAACGTATGAAGCGATTGATGTGGACCGCGTTCGTTGCACTCGTCGCGTTCGCGCCGCTTGGCGCGCAACCGGCGCCCGCGCCGAAGGCGGTCGAGTTGATGCTGGAAGACCAGTTCGACCGCAAAACGGACCTCGCCGACCTGCGCGGCAACGTGGTCGTGCTGGTGTTCGGCGACCGCAAGAGCAACGACACGTGCCGCGCGCTGGGCGAACAGCTTCACGTGTGCTGGCACCCAACTGCGAAGGGCCAACCGCCCGCGAAGGCGCAGGCCGCGCCGGTCGCGCCGCTCGAAGGGCTAAAGCCGGGACAGGCGTCGCCGAACGTGATCGTGGTTCCGATCGCGTGCTGCGGGAAGGTGCCGGCCGCGCTCCGCGGCGCGGTCGTCAAGGGCGTTGCGAAGGGGTCGCCGGACGTGGTGGTCTGGCTCGACTTCGCGGACAAGATGAAGGACGCGTTCGGCCTGACCGCGGGCGAGACGAACGTCGCGGTGATCGACGCGACCGGCAAGTTGCGGCTGAAGGTCAACGGCACGCTCGACCAGCCCGCGATGGACAAACTTGTGAACACCACACAGGCTCTGCGGTATGAAGCGGTGAAGTAGGGGTAGGTGCCGCTTGCCGAGCGGCACGACCTCGCACGTCGTGTCGCTTCGGGTGTGTCCGTGTCGCCCACCCACGGGTTCGCCCGTGCCGCTCGGCAAGCGGCACCTACTACGAAGCAGCCAACTTCGCCGCGACCGCGTCCCACACGTCCTCGATCACCTTCTTCGCGGTGCCTTCGAGCAGCCCCTTCGGCACCATCTTCAGCAGCCCGGTGACCGCGACGAGATCGCCGGTCCAGTGTACGACCGTGCCGCCCTCGGCTTCCGCGAACTCCAGCTTCGACTCGACCGTGCTGCTCGCGCCCATCGCCTTCGACTCGACGCGGAACACGACCGACTTGCCGGGGTCGCGCGCGGTCACCTCGGCGGTGAGGGTCAGGTTACCGGTGAGGAACGAGAGCTTCGGCTTGATCTTCCCAACCGCCCGGTCCGCAGTCGCCTCGGTCACCTGCGAATCGGTCACGCAGTTGGCGACGTAGCCCGCGTCGGAGAGTTTGGCCGCGACCTCGGCCACCGGCAGCGGGATGTGTCTGTCGCCTTCAAAGTGAATCATGTTGTACTCGTGGGTGGGGCGCGGAGCCGGTGCCTTCATATCATCATGCCGGCGCAGTGTGCGATTGTACGATTCCCGATTTCGTGCGAGCATTTGCACTCGGCGAGTCCTAATTTACTTTGATTCGCCCGCGCAATTGTGCTTGCCCGGACATCAACGGAGCCGTTCACATTTCCACCGCCGCACCGCAATCAGGCGTTATCCCCGCCCTGCACGTCCCCACGCTGAAACTCCCTAGCCCGCCGACCGGCTGGTACGATCGCATGCGGTCGCTGCCGTTCCTCGGGT
This sequence comes from Gemmataceae bacterium, assembly GCA_947490035.1. GTDB lineage: Bacteria > Planctomycetota > Planctomycetia > Gemmatales > Gemmataceae > Gemmata. Next base: position 1,559 of record CANLGS010000476.1, on the reverse strand, counting down.
TGCACGTCGCGGCGGTGGTGGCACCGTTCTTCGTGCCGATCACGTGGGAAGCCATCGGGCTGGGGTTGCTGTTCTACGTGGTGCGGATGTTCGGCATCACCGGCGTGTACCACCGGTACTTCGCGCACCGCGCCTACAAAACGTCGCGCGTGTTCCAGTTCGTACTCGCGTGGATCGGCTGCGCCGCGATGCAGAAGGGGCCGCTGTGGTGGGCCGGACACCACCGGCATCACCACAAGCACTCCGACACGGAAGACGACCCGCACTCGCCGATCATCCGCACGGTGTGGTGGTCGCACATCGGTTGGGTGATATCCGGTCGCTACGACACCGCACCCGCGCTGAAGGACTTCGAGAAGTACCGGGAACTCCGCGTGCTGGACACGTTCTTCACGTGGGTACCGGGTCTGTCGCTGGCGGTGCTGTGCTACTTCCTCGCCGACTGGAGCGGCGTGGTGTGGAGCTTCCTCGTAGGTACCGTGTTGCTGTACCACGCGACGTTCCTGGTGAACTCCGCGTGCCACCTGTTCGGGACGCGCCGCTACGAGACGACCGACCAGAGTAAGAACTGCTGGTGGGCCGCGATCCTGACGATGGGCGAAGGCTGGCACAACAACCACCACCACTATCAGAGCTGCGCCCGGCAGGGGTTCAAGTGGTGGGAGATCGACACGAGTTACTACATCATCCGAATGCTGGGCGTCGTCGGATTAGTATGGGACATCCGCGAGCCAACGGAAAAGGCGCTCAACAGCAAAGTACTCGAACCAGAGGCAGAGGAGCAAAAGGCAGATTAGCCAAAAAAAGCACAAAGGGCGCAAAAGAAGAGAAGACAGAAGACAGGGTTGAGAAGGCAGGAAGGCAGCACTTGCTTCCTGAACTCTGCTCTCTGTCTTCGGTCTTCTCTGCTTTTGTGCCCTTTGTGCTTTTTTGTGGCTAATCTGCCTTTTGCTCTACGCCAGCACATCCTTCACCACCGTGCCGGCCACATCCGTCAGCCGGAAGTCGCGGCCGGTGTGCCGGTACGTCAGCTTCTTGTGGTCGAGTCCCATCAGGTGAAGCACAGTCGCGTGGAAGTCGTTGATGCTGACGCGGTTCTCCGCGGCCCGGAAGCCGATCTCGTCGCTTGCGCCGTAACTCACGCCGCCCTTCACGCCGCCGCCGGCCAGCCAGTACGTGATCGCGTGCGGGTTGTGGTCGCGGCCCGCGTTGCCCTTCTGCACAATGGGAAGCCGCCCGAACTCGCCGCCCCAGATGACCAGCGTGCTTTCGAGTAAGCCCTTACGCTGAAGGTCTTCGAGCAGCGCCGCGATCGGCTGATCGGTTTCGAGCGCGAAGCCGCCGTGGTTTTTCGCGATGTTGTTGTGACCGTCCCAGCTCAGATCGTTCTCCATGCCGCCGCTGTAGATTTGCACGAAGCGGACGCCCTTCTCCACCAGCCGCCGCGCGGTGAGGCACTGCTTCGCGAAGTGCGTCGCCTTCGGGTTGTCGAGGCCGTACATCTTCTTCGTTTCTTCGGTTTCCTTCGACAGGTCGAGCGCGTCGGGCGCGGCCATCTG
>CANLGS010000475.1 GCA_947490035.1 Gemmataceae bacterium | reverse complement strand
GTTCTCGCGGACGGTCTGGTGTTCCTCGCGCGCGATCTGAAAAACGACTCTGCCGTGTCCGCAGTCGATCTCGCGACCGGTTCGCAGAAGTGGAAGACCGACCGCAAGCAGCAAACCGCGTACAGTTCGCCGCTCGTGTGGGACGAGAGCGGGAAGAAGGTTCTGGTCGTTCCGGGTATGGCGTCGCTCACCGGGTACGATCCGCAATCGGGCAAGGAACTGTGGACCGTCAACAAGATGGCGGCGGTCGCCTGCACCACGCCGGTGATGTTCAAGGACACGCTGGTGTACGCGGGGTGGTCGCCCGGCGGCTCGGATTTCAAGCTCCCCACGTTCGACGAGATTCTGAAGCTCGCGGGCGACGAGAAGCTCGGCTACCTCACCAAAGCCGGTGCGCAGAAGACACCGTTCGGCAACTTCTTCGACAACAACGACCCGAACAAGGACGGGAAGATCACGCGCGAGGAGTGGGCCGAGAACATGAAGGTTCTGGCGTCCGGCGAGAACCGCGCCGTCGCGCTCAAGCCGGGCGGGAAGGGTGAGGTCGCGTGGACGTACACGAAGAACCTGCCCTACGTGCCCAGCCCGATCGTGTACCGCGACCGGCTGTACCTCCTGAAGGACGGCCCCTTGCTCACGTGCCTCGACGCGAAGACCGGCAAGCCGGTGTACGAAGCCGAGCGCGTGAACGCCGGTGTGCGCTACTACGCGTCCCCCGTGGCCGCGAACGGGCACATCTACATCGCGTCGCTGGACGGCACGGTCGCGGTGATCGAGGCCGGTGGCGCCGAGCCGGACGTGGTTCACTCGGTGAAGCTGCCGGAACCGGTCCGCGCGACGCCCGCGCTCGCGCACCACACGCTCTACGTCCGCAGTGACAAGTTCCTCTACGCCTTCGCCGAGAAGAAGTAGCGCTTTGTTCTTCAGGGTGGTCCGCTCGCTCCGCGAGCGGTCTTCCGAACGAGTTCAAATGATGCCGGTCCGGGGTAACGGCAGCGGCAGGCGCATGACCATGACGAGGCGTTGCGACTCGCCCAAGGTGTAATAAAGGACGAGGGGCGGAACGACACCGATCCACAGTTGCAACGGCTTGACCGCCAAATCGCGCAGCGGTTGACCGAACTGAGGGTAGATGCGGAACCGGCGTTCAAACTCGCGAAGCGCCGCGAGAAGTTCGGCGGTATGACTCGGGTTTCTCCGAGCGAACTCGCGAATCGCCTCGCGAAAGTAAGGCGAGTATTCCACTTCGTACATGGGCACTTAACCCCTGCCGACTGCCGGTTCGCTCGTTTGCCGCGCGATCTCTTCGAGTTCCCCGATAAAGTCTTCGAGTTTAAGCCCGCGACCGGCGCGAATCTCGCGGATATCCTCCGCAATTTGTTCCTCGTCGATCCCCTGAAGCGCCATCGCGATGACCTCCGGCGTCGGCTTGATCGGGCGCGGCGCTCCCCGCGGCGCGCCCGATCAAGCCGACGGGTCGTGCTTACCGTTCTGTTCGCTGTCCATGACTCACCTCGGACCGTGCCGCTCGACACTTTCGAGCTACACCGTTACGATAACCGAAATTGACATTCTCGCCAGCGCGAAGTCACTCCGCGAGGGAGTAGCACGCGAGTTCCTTGTCGTTGCGGACGAAGGCGCACTTGTTCGCGAACGCCGGGTGCGTCCACAGCACCTTGCGGCCGTATGCCGCGCCCGTCGGGTCGAGCAGTTTCGCCCGGCTCACTTCCTTGTACCCCTTCGGTGTTAGCGTCGCGACGATCAACTCCCCCGACTCGGAGAACAGGAAATAGCGGTCGCCGTTCTTGACCAGAAACGCGGTCCCGTGGCCGGCGCCCTTGTAGTCTTCCGCCTCCTCCCTGCCGATCACCGGTTGGTGCGTGAACCACAGCCGCTTGCCCGTCTCCAACTCCACCGCGCGCAGCAGACCGGGTTGATCGACGCCGTAGATCGTGCCGGCGTCGATGAACGGCGTCATGTTGACCGGGTACAGCCCGCGATCCTTCGGCCCCTTCGCGCCCTTGTCGGCGGCTTCTTGCCAGAGCACCGACGCGCCGGGCTTGTCCTTGTCCAACTTCAGCACCGCACACGCGCCGATGCCACCCGCGAACAGCCGGTCGCCGCTCTGCCGCGGCCCCATGATCGACATGCCGAACATCGGCTCCAGCGGGACTGTCCAGTGGACCTTGCCGGTGAGCGGGTCGAGGCCGTTGATCGCGGAGGCGTGCCAGATCACCACCTGATCGACGCCGCCGGCGGTGATGAGCGTGGGCGGGGAGTAGCCAGGCTCGCGTGCGGCGAGCGCCTTCCATTTCTCGGCGCCCGTGTCTTTGTCGAACGCCACAGCCGTCGCGTTATCTCCCCCGGCCAGACAGATGAGCAGGTTCTTGTACACGAGCGGGTGGCCGCAGAAGCCCCACGTCGGCACCTTCGCCGCGTAGTCCTTCACGAAGCTCTTCGACCACACCACCTTGCCGGTGTCGGCGGCGAAACAGTAGAGGTCGCCCATCGCCCCGAGGGTGTACACCTTGCCGCCGACGACGGCGGGCGTGCAGCGCGGCCCGGCCGGGTAGCTGATCTGGTAGACGCACTCGTACTCGTGCCTCCACACCTCCTTGCCGCTCTTCGCGTCGAGGCACAGCACGCGCTCGGTACTCTCGACCTTCTGTTTCGTGTCGAACAGGTCGTCCGGGTTCTTGGCGCCCTTCGCGAGTACGCGGTCGGTGACGTACACCTTGCCGCCGGCGACCGCCGGACCGGAGTACCCGGCCGCGATCCGCACCCGCCATTCTTCCTTCGGCCCCTTCGCGGGGAGCGTCCGCGCGATACCGGTTTCGGCCCACACGCCGTCGCGGGTCGGCCCCATCCACTGCGGCCAGTCGTCGGCGCGCGCGACCGACACCGAAGCGAGGGCGATAACCGCGAGAAGCGTGAAGCGGGTCATGGAATCTCCGGGGTGAGGACAGGCGCGAGTGTCTTCGGGAATGATACCCGAACCGCGCGCGCGACTTACAACCGCAGAGTGGCCCGCTCGCTCCGCGAGCGGTTGGCCCCTCGTCTCGGTGCGCGAAACGCTCGACAGTTGGGAAACACCGCTCGCGTAGCGAGCGGGTCGAAAGACAAAGGCGAGACGTGGGGCACGGTGTGCGGCACGGAACTGCCGAACCCCGGTAGCGGCCTCGACGCGGTGCGCCTCGCGAGCGGCAACTGGCTGCTCGTCTACAACAACACCACGAAGGGCCGCAACAGCCTCGCGGTGTCGCTGTCCGACGACGAAGGCAAGTCGTGGAAGTGGACGCGCCACCTGGAGAAGCAGGACACCGGTTCGTACCATTACCCCTCGGTGATCCAGGCGAAGGACGGCAGCGTCCACGCGGTGTACAGCTACTTCGTCGCGGACGGCAAGAGCATGAAGCACGCCCGCTTCAACGAGGCGTGGGTGAAGGACGGCGACCCGAAGTGAGAAGGGCGTGACGTGAGCCAGGCCGCGCTTGACAAACTGTACCGAGATGTTTGGCCCTCGGTCGCGGGTTTACCCGCGGACCAGGGGCTGTCGCTCCCGTTGTTCATCTCACTTCCCGACTCGTACTCGACTGCGAAACTCAAGCTGTTGATCGTGGGCCAAGAAACGAACTCCTGGTACGGATTGCTCGGTCAGGAGATGGGAGACGATCCGGTCGGCAAAGTGCTGCAATGTTACCGCGATTTCAACCTGGGAGTTGGGTACCACTCGCCCTTCTGGAACGCGGTGCGGGAGGTGTGCCGACAACTCGGGACCAACGAAGCCCCCGTCGGGCTTGCGTGGTCGAACGTGTACCCCTGCGACCAGAAATGCGACCGACCGCACGAACCATTGGGGCAGTCACTCCTGGACTTGCGACTCTTACCGCGAGAGGTCGAGGCGCTCGCACCGGACGCCGTCGTGTTCTTCACCGGCCCCCAGTACGACGGCGCACTCGGACAACTGTTCCCGGCGACCAATTTCGTCGCCGTCGGTCCCTCCGATCATTGGGTTCATCGGGTCGAACACGCCGGTCTGCCCGCCGCGTCCTTCCGCACTTACCACCCGGCCTACCTGCAACGGAAGAAGAAAGGCACGGTACTCGACACGATCGCCGCGCTGATTGGGGCGGCTACCACCGCGGCGGCGTCTCCGCCCGTCGCGTCTTGAGACAGTGTTCGAGAACGGGGCAAGCCCGTCGCATGAAATCACCTGACCGTGCTTTCTGGTTCGATTTGCCCGCACAACAAGTTACCATAACGGGCAGCCGATATCCTCCCCGGAGCGCTGCCATGTCCGCGACTCGTCGCCAGTTCCTCGCCACGTCCGCAC
>CANLGS010000474.1 GCA_947490035.1 Gemmataceae bacterium | reverse complement strand
GGCCCCTGCGGGACCGACGCTAAACGATGTCGATGAACCACGCTGACGGCGCTACTTCGACTGCACCGCAGTCACCACAACAGTGTCGCCCTCGATCTTCGCGGTGTAGATCACGGTCCAGCCCGGCCCCTGCTGGTTCGCGGACCACGGGAAGCCGAGCGCGCCCTGACCCGCTTGCGGCGCCTGAATCACGGTCGTCGTCTTGCCCGCCTGGATTGCGCGGATGTCGATTGCGAACTCGCGCTTGCTGCCGTTCACGCCGAGCGGTGCGGGCGGTAGCGGCAGGTCGGCGCGAACGGTCGAACCGACAGCGGCGAACGTGCCCGTCACCATTGTGACGCTCGCGGGCTGCGCGGTCGTGCGCTCCTGCGTGAGCTTCACGCGAACCAGCGCGTCCGATCCGCCGGCGGCCTTGTTCGTCGCCTTCGTGTCGCCGGTCCACTCGCCGGATACCTTCACCGCACGCTTGTCCGGCGTGACGTCCAGCTTGAGGTTCTTCGCGCTGGCGGGCGCGTCGCCGAGCGTCGCCTCCGCGATGGTGAAGCCGGGCCGCGCGTTCACGGTCTTGCTGAACGCGGTCGCGGCTTTGTCCGCGGGAATCGGGATCGCGACCGATTCCGTGGTCGTCGTGCGCTCGACCTTGCTCCCGGTGTCGGTCACCTTCAGCACGACCATCGTGGTGCCTTCGCGCGGCGCTTCGACCTTCGCGGAGGCGGACTGCTTCGCGCCCTGCTTGCCGTTGTGCGCGACGAGCGTGATCGGGAACGTGCCCGGCTTCTCGAACGTCACCAGTCGGTCGATCTTCCCGCCCGCGATGACTTCCACGCGCCCGTCGCCCAGGTCGAACACGCACGTATCGGCCTGCGACACGTCGGCAGTGAGACGGAACGTCGCGGGGGCCACGCTCGCGGAGACGGGTTGCACGGCGAACGCGGTGATGCTCGGCGGCGGTGCGTTCTTCGTCGCGGCGGCCATATCCACGGGAACGGTGCGCTCGTTCTCATCGCCGATGTAGTTCCGAACGGTCAACTTGACCGTGTAACTGCCGGGCTTGGCATAGGCGTGAGTAACGTGCTTGTCGGGCGCGTAGGGTTCCAAAGGCGTGCCGTCGCCGAAGTCCCACCAACCGCTTTCGCCGCTCGCGCGGTTGTCGCACGCGAGGGTCAACCCGTCGGCGTTAATGGCGAAGTTCGCGACCGGCTTGGTCGGCTTCACCACACGATCGACGACGGCACTGAGGTAGGTGGCCGTCGCGCCTCCGCCGAGGCCGAGTACACCGAGGAGGACTGCCTTGATCCACCCGCCCGATTTGGCGGGCGTCGAGTGCGACGTGGGCGCCGGGTGTGCGGCGGGTGTGTGTGCGGGATCGGACATGGCGCGGCCCTCCGTGACCGTGGAAGAGTGTCGGTCGCGGAGGATAAGCGAGAACGGAAGGGCGCGGCAAGGCGAACCGCGCGGCTCGACTGCCATCAAGAGTTACGTGTCGATTGCGTGCGCTACTTCGGGGCCGGGCTGCGATCCTTCGGTTCCTTGCGAGCCACCCACCCGGCGACGCGGGTGCCGATCCACATCACGCCCCACGACAGGCCGATGCCGGCGAGGCCTACACCCAAGGGGCTGATGCCGGCCCGGGTGGGGGTTCCGCGCTTATTGCCGCCCCCGCCGCCCAGGCAATCGGCGAACGCGGGTTCGGCGCTCGCGACAAGCAACAGACACGCAAACAGCCCCATCAAGATCGAGAGCCGATTCATTGGTTGCTCCAGAAGGGTAGTCAGTGACACGTGTACGAGGCACCGCCGAACGGCTCAAGATTTCGGAGGCGGTTGGGTCGGCACGCGCTCGCGCAAGAATTCGGAGAGGCTTTTCGCGGCCGTCACGAAATCCGACGGGATCAGCACCACCGTTGTGGTGTTATTCTCGGCCCCGACCTCCGCCACCATTTGCATCCGCCGCAACTCGATGGCCATGGGGTTGTTCGCCATCTGTTGGGCCGCTTCGGCAAGTTTATGGGAGGCTTCCCGTTACGCTTCGGCCTTGATGATCCGCGCCCGCTTCTCGCGAATCGCCTGGGCCTGCATCGCCATCACCTCCTGCATCGCTTCCGGCAGTTCCACGTCCTTCATCTCGAACCGCTCGATCTCCACGCCCCACGCGGTCGCCGAGCCGGCGATGTTCTCGCGCAGCAACCCGTTGATCTTGTCGCGTTCCTGTAAGACTTCGTCGAGGTCGTGTCGGCCGATGGAGTTGCGTAAGCTCGTCATCGCCAACTGGTACACCGCCGCGGGCGCGTCGGCGACGGCGATGACGGACTTGGCCGCGTCCGTGACCCGGTACCACAGCACCGCGTTGAGCTTGACGGTCACGCTGTCGCGGGTGATCGTCTCCTGCCGCTCGGCGGACACGGTGCGCGTGCGGATGTCGATCGTCACCGCGCGCTCGATCCCGAGCGGCAGGATCCAGTACAACCCCGGCCCGCGCAGCGCCGTGTAGCGGCCGAGGCGGAAGACCACGCCGCGCTGGTACTCCTGCGCGATGCGGAAGCCCGAAAGTGCGACGACGGCGATGACGCCGACGACGATCAGGACGACGTTCTGAGGTGTCATGTACGTGCCTCGGTAATACGAACGCGCATCTCGCAGGGGACGAACCGCGCGCCCGGTGGGACAGGCGAGTAGGTGCTACTCGCGACTGAAACCCAACGCAATCAGTTCCCGCGCGGCTCGCGCCCGGGGCGCCTGTCTCACTTCTCCAGCCCCAAGAATCGCTGGTTGGAGTCGAAGCGGCCGGCGAACGGCTTGTCCGTCAGGTAGTTCGCTCGCGTGTGCCGCACCAGACCCTTCCCCGTGATTGCGACCAGCATCTCCTCCGCGTGCAACTCCGACGCGAGCTGCGCGTCGGCGTCGCCCAGGATCACGCGCCAACTGTGGCGCGACGCGTGGCCCGGTACGCCGAACGCTTGCAGCACCGCCGCGTTGTTCACCAGGGATTCCCAGTTGTTCGGGTACAGCTTCATGATCTGCGACAGGTCTTGCCAGAACGTCCACAGTTGTAGCCCGTAGCCGCGCAGCAGCGACACCGCTTGCGGCAGCAGTTCCAGCGAGCCGAGTTGCGCGGCTTCGTCAAGGAGGAAGAGTGTGCGCTGCTTCGGCAGACGCGTGCGGCGCATCACCACCGTCAGCAGCGTGACCACCCACAGCCGCAGCAGCGAGCGATGGCTGTGCAACTTCTCAGGCGGCAGCACGAGGTAGATCGTCATCGGCTTGTTGTGCAGCAGGTCGCTCAGATCGAACGTCGAGCGCTCCAGAGAGCGTGAGACGGCGCTGCTGCCGAGGCACTTCACGAACGTCGTCGCGGTGGTGCGGATGCACGGCCGCGTCTTGTCCGACGGGGCCGCGAGGTACGCGATGAACTCGTCGCGGGCCAGCGGCGACATCGTCTTCTTGCGCGTGTCCAGCGCGACCGCGAGCGTGTAGTCGAGGTCGTCGTTGTACAGCAGTTCGCGGAGCGTGCAGAGGTTCCGCTTCTCCGGCGGCGAACTCGTTGCCACGTCCGCGATGAGGCCGGACACCAGCCCGCGCCCGGTGTCTTCCCAGTAGCGGTCGGTGCTGAACTCGTGCCCGACAGAGAGTTGCGCGGCGAGCATCTCGGCGTCGGATTCCGGGTCCGAGCCGGGCACGTGGAAGATGTCGAACGGGTTCAGTTGGTCGCCCTTACCCTTCGCGGTGACCAGCCCGAACGGGTCGAGGACGACAACCTGCTGGCCCATCTCGCGCCGGTGCCGCGCGGTGACCTGATAGTTTTCGCCCTTGATGTCGGTGACGATCACGGTGCCGGGGTACGTGAGCAGCGCGGGGATGATCGCGCCGACGCCCTTGCCGGCGCCCGTGGGCGCGATCGTGAGCAAGTGGCCGTCGCCCGCGTAGGTGAGCGCGGTCTGCGCGGCCGGCGCCGGCGCGCTGGCGGACGCGGGCTTGAAGCAGAGCGTCGGCTTGTGCGCGGTGCCGTCCCAACCCAAGAAGAGAGCGGAGCCGTCGTCGGGGAGTTTGGTGGCCGTGCGCCGGGTGCGTGGCTTCTTCTTGGCCCCGCGCCGCGCGGCCTTCGGCGGGCCGTCGGTCGGGTCTTCGGCCGGGTCAAACATGGGCTGCTCCTGCGTGAGCGGCATGACGAGTCCTCCGGTTGTCAGGGACCGCCGAACTCGTGTGGGTGCGCTTCACCCATAATACGCGATCCCCGGTCCGACTTTGACCGGATTTCGCGCGCCGCGAACGGATGCGAGGTGGAAGGACCAGAGCAAACGTCCCGGCTCTAACAGGAGTGAGGATACTTCAGGGAGGGG
>CANLGS010000473.1 GCA_947490035.1 Gemmataceae bacterium | reverse complement strand
GGAAAAGCCCGACTGGCTGACCGCGCACGACTTGGCGTGCCGTAAGGCCGGCGAGGTCGAGTTCACGCAGAAGACCAAGAAGTTCGGCGTCGAACTGTTCCGGGACCGGCCGACGAACACGCTCCTCTATGTTTGCGAAAGCGGCAGTCTGGTGCTCGCTTCCGTCCCCGGCGGACTCGTGACCGACAAGGAGCCGAAGTGGCACCACGCGTTGGAGCCGAAGGTGCGCGCCCCGGAGCAGGACAAATTCGACACCGCGAAGAAGTTCGGCATGGAGATTTTCAAGGACGAGAACACCGGCGGGCTGATCTACGTCACCGAGACCGGCGGTATCGCTCCGGCCGCGGCGCCCGGTGAGGCCGTTGACCCGAAGAAACTCCAGCCGCCCAAGACGATGTACGGCCTGGTCCTCCGCGTCCGCGGGGCGGCCGAAACCGAGTTCACCGAGAAGACAAAGAAGATGGGCGTCGAGGTGTTCGAGGATCCGAACTCGAAGGCGACCTTCTACATCACGGAGGCCGGGTTCGTGGCGACCGCGCCGAAGGCCGGGAAGATTCCGGACGACGCGAAGGGCGTGACGTGGAAGAGCGCGATGGCCCTCGGCGCCCGCAAGGCCGGCGAGAAGTTGTTCGACACGGCCAAGAAGTACGGCATCGAGGTGTTCGAGGACAACCGCACCGGCAACCTGATCTTCATCAGCGAGACCGGCTCCATCGCGGTGCTTCCGAAGTAATGTAAAAGGTAAAAAGTAAAAGGTACAAGTGGAAGAGAAGATCGGAATACATCCGTCTTCCCGCTTTTACTTTTTACCTTTTACCTTTTACATTACTCGCCTTTCATTCGCCGAAGGCGTGGAACCACCCCGTCGGTTCCAACCGCTCGCGCGCGCCGTCGCGCTCCAGCCACAGCCCCGATTCGCTGCACGTCCCGATCTTCGCCAGCCCCGGTATCGGCGGCTCGCGGAGTAACTTCTCGCCATCTTCCGGCGACACCGCGAACACCAACTCGAAATCCTCGCCGTCGCCCAGCGCGTGCTGAAGCGGCGTCTTGCCCGACGTGCGGCTGAGAGCGCGCGCGGCGTCTGATATCGGGATCGCGTCCGCGACCAGCACCGCGCCGCACGCGCTCTCCTCGCAGATGTGGTTGAGGTCGGCGGCGAGGCCGTCGCTGATGTCGAGCATCGCGCGCAGGTTCACCGCTTCGTGGAGGAGAAGTGCTTCGCGCACGCGGGGCGTAAAGTCTAAATGGTGGCCGAGGATGCTGCCGCCGAGCGGCCCGGTGACGAACAACCAGTCGCCGGGGCGCGCCCCGTTTCGGCGCACCGGGCCGCGCGGGGTTGCTTCGCCCAGCGCCGTAACCGAGATCACGAGCGGTCCGTTCCAACTGTTCGTGTCGCCGCCGACGAGCGCGACGCCGAAGGCGTCGGCCACGTCGCGCAGGCCGAGGTAAAGCTCTTGGGCGAGTGAAGCAACAGGGGGCTGACGCCCCCCGCTCGCCAAGAGGGGGAGCGCGACGCTGACGACTGCGGCCGTGGGTGTGCCGGCCATCGCCGCGATGTCGCTCAGGTTCACCGCCATCGCCTTGCGCCCGGCGCGGCGCGGGCCGACTTCTGAAAGCACGAAGTCGGTGCCGTCCATGAGCATGTCGGTGGTGACCAGCAGTTCGCGGGCGGGCGGGGCGAGTGCGGCGCAGTCGTCGCCCGGTCCGATCCGCACGCGCGGGTCGGCGGGGGTCCGCGCCCGCAGCCACGCGATGTACTCGAATTCACCCGGCATTGGCACTCCCCAGAGGCCGTGTCACCGCACGACCACGTCCGGCGGGCGGAACGTGATCCGAGCGTTTCCGCCGGGCACGTTGGCCTCGGCGTCGGCCATCGCGTTCAGCTCGGCGACGATCCCGGTGCGCAGGGCGTCTTCGAGTTCGGCCAGCGCGCGCGCCGCGGGCATCCCGTCGAGTACGCGATGGTCGAAATGCAACCGCACGTCCACGGTGCCGTCGTCCTGAACGACGCCGGTGTTCAGCGCGGTGGTGAGCGGCCCGATCAGGTTCAGCGCGGTAGCCCCGCTCGCGCCCGTCAGACTGAGGCCGAACGTGCCGAAGTTCTTGGTCTTCACCCGCCCGGACCACGCGGTCGCGTACTTCCAGATGAACCGCCGCGCGGGCAGCGGCAGGCGCGTGAACCGGATCTGTCGGCGGAACGGGCGGACCTCGTCCACCGGCTTCGTCTTCCACTCGTCGAGGGTCGCCATCAGGTCGGCGAGCGGCACCGTTTCCGGGGCCGCGAGGAACCCGAAGAACACGCCCGGTTCGCCGCGGTAGTCGCGCTCGACGGCGACCGACGCGACGCTCGTATCCGCCTGCCACAAGAGCGGCCACGGCCACGGCAGGTACGTCTGTCGCAACTCCGGGCGCCGGGCCGCGACCGCCCCGAACGCCTTGGCGAACAGCAGCACCCACGCCGGCGGGCAGGCCAGCCGCTTCCGCGCCGCGGCGACCGTGCCGAGGTCCATCCGCCGCTCGAACGTGACGATCGGGGCGTGCCGGGACGCGTGCAGCAGGTCGCACACGAACCGGCGCGGGATGGACAGACGCAACCGGTGACCGGCCGACGGCGGCATACGTGACCCCAGAGACGCGGCGCCAACGAGCGGCGCGCTAACGGCTGTATAGTGTAGTGCGGGTGGCGCGCCCCGGCGCCACCGCGCAAAGCGCCTGAACCGGACCCGCGCACAAGAAGGGTTGTGCGGTTGTGGGGCCGTTAGTGTAGTCATCACGCTCCGCGTGATGCCGCGTTGCGAGCGGACGTTGGGGAACGCCCGAAGACCATCACGCGGAGCGTGATGACTACACTCGCGAAGCGACCCGTTCGCTTTGAGTGTAGTCATCACGCTCCGCGTGATGGTCTTCGTTCTTCGGTGCCCACTCGAAGATCATCACGCGGAGCGTGATGACTACACTCAATACTCGGCGTTCCCCGGCGTGCGCGGGAAGGGGATCACGTCGCGGATGTTCGCCATGCCGCTCAGAAACAGGATCGTGCGCTCCAACCCCAGGCCGAACCCGCTGTGCGGCACGGTGCCGTAACGCCGTAGGTCGAGGTACCACGAGTACGCTTCCGGTTCCAGGTGCTGCTCCTTCATGCGCGATTCGAGTACGTCCAGGCGCTCCTCGCGCTGACTGCCGCCGATAATTTCGCCCACGCCCGGCACCAGCACGTCCATCGCGCGCACCGTTTTGCCGTCGTCGTTCACCTTCATGTAGAACGGCTTCAGCGTTCGCGGGTAGTCGTACAGGATCACCGGGCACTTGAAGTGCTGCTCCGCCAGGTAGCGCTCGTGTTCGCTCTGAAGGTCCACGCCCCACGACACCGGGTACTCCCACGCCTTGCCCGACTTCAACAGGATGTCCACGCCCTCCGTGTAGGAGACGCGCTTGAACGGGTTGTTCAGCACGTTCTCCAGTTTGGTGAACAACTCCTTGTTGTTGTCCAACTTCTCCGCGAAGAACTTCAGGTCTTCCATGCAGAACTTCAGCGCGTCGGAGATGATCCGCTTGAGGAACGCTTCCGCCAAGTCCATGTTGTCGGTGAGTTCGTAGAAGGCCATCTCCGGCTCGATCATCCAGAACTCGGCGAGGTGTCGCGGCGTGTTCGAGTTCTCCGCGCGGAACGTCGGGCCGAAGGTGTAAATCTTCCCCAAGGCGCACGCGAACGCTTCGCCTTGGAGCTGCCCGCTCACCGTGAGGTACGCGGGCTTGTTGAAGAAGTCCTTCGTGTAATCGACCTTGCCTTCGAGTTTCGGCGGTGCGTCCGGGTCGATGGTACTGACGCGGAACATCGCGCCGGCGCCCTCGCAGTCGCTCGCGGTGATGATCGGCGTGTGGACGTAGACGAACCCGCGTTCGTGGAAGAACTGGTGGATCGACATCGACACCTGATGCCGCACGCGCGCGACCGCGCCGAAGGTGTTCGTGCGGGGCCGCAGGTGCGCGATCCCGCGAAGGAACTCGAAACTGTGCCCCTTCTTCTGGAGCGCGTAGGTTTCTACCGGTGCGTCGCCGATCAACTCGACGCTCGACGCCAGCACTTCGGTCGCCTGCCCCTTCGCGGGCGACGCCTTCACCTCGCCGTCGATCGTCACGCTCGCGCCGGTGTGCAGGTGCTTCACGACGGCTTCGTAGTTCGCGAGTTCGCCCGGCGCGACGACCTGCACGTTGCCCTGGCAGGAGCCGTCGTTGAGTTCGATGAAGCTGAACCCGCCCTTCGAGTCGCGCCGCGTGCGCACCCACCCCTGAAGGCGAACCGGCCGGCCGACGGCTTCGGCCTTGCGCGCGTCGGCGACGCTG
>CANLGS010000472.1 GCA_947490035.1 Gemmataceae bacterium | reverse complement strand
TCGGTCAGTGCGATCACGCGTTGGCGAAATTCCACGGGCAGCGTTTTCATCGGCGAACCCTCCTTGGGTGCCGCTCCTTATAGCGGGTTCCCAAAGAGGCGGCAACAATGAAACTGAAAGTGCTCTAGCGGCACGTTGCCACCACTCCCCGAGAAGGTCCGTTCAGAAGGCCGAAGGGTTACGGCAGTAGCAAGGGGGATGCCAGCTCCTGTGAGACGGCGTCGATTACTCTCGAACCACTATCTTTCAAGCAATTCCGCTCGTCTGAGGCTCGCTTCACGCGGCGCCTCTTCACCGCATATTGCCCGACTTCTACGCACCGGGCGCGGGCAGACTCGTCTAATTTGTGAGCATGGTGGGAAGGAACTAATGTGAGGAATCAGACGTGGCGACCCCACCCGGCCGTGTCATGATGCGCCCCGACCGATCCCGAAGTAAGTGAACCCCAGTTCGCGGAGTTGCACTTCCGCGGTCGCGTAAAGGTTCCGGCCGTCGAAGATGACCGGCGTCGCGACCCGGCGCTTCACCTCCGCGAAGTCCGGCGTGCGGAACTCCGGCCACTCGGTCACCAGCACGAGCGCGTCGGCGCCGTCGATCGCGTCGGTCGCGCCGGTCGCGTAATGCAACTTGTCGCCGTAGAGCGTCCGCACGTTCGCGATTGCCTCCGGGTCGAACGCCCGCACCTTCGCGCCGGCCGCGAGCAGCGCGTCGATGAGCGTGAGCGCCGGCGCTTCGCGGATGTCGTCGGTCTTCGGCTTGAACGCCAGCCCCCACACCGCGAACGTCTTCCCGGCGAGGCGCCCGCCGAAGTGTCGGTTGATCTTGGCGAACAGCACTTCTTTCTGCGCATCGTTAGCGAGGTCTACCGCCTCGGACACGCGGAGCGTCACGCCCAGTTTCTTCGCGACCGCGATCAAGCCCTTCACGTCTTTGGGAAAGCAACTACCCCCGTAGCCGGGGCCGGGCGCGAGGAACTGGAAGCCGATGCGCTGATCGTGACCGATGCCGCCGCGGACCGCGTTCACGTCCGCGCCGGTCGCGTCGCACAGGTTCGCCATCTCGTTGATGAAACTGATTTTCGTGGCGAGCATCGCGTTGGCCGCGTACTTGGTCATCTCGGCCGACTCCGGCGACATCACCAGGAACGGCCGCGTCTCGGTGCAGTACGGTCTGTACAGTTCGCGAAGCACGACGCCGACCGCGAGATGCCGCACGCCGACAACCACGCGGTCGGGCGTCATGAAGTCGTCGATGGCGGCGCCTTCCTTGAGGAACTCCGGGTTGCTCGCGACCTCGATATGCGCGCAGCCGTTCGCGGCCATGCGGTCACTGACGGCGCGGTTCGTGCCCGGCGGCACGGTGCTCTTCAGCACAATCACGCGATCACCGGGGTTGCCCTTCGGCGCGTCTTTCAGCGCGGCACAGATGCCATCGACGACCGCGTTCACGTACTTCAGGTCCACGTCGCCGTTCGGAAGTTCCGGCGTGCCGACCGCGACGAAGATGAGTCGCGCGCCGCGCACGGCCGCGGCGAGGTCGGCGGTGAACGACAGCCGGCCGGCCGCGGTGTTCTTCGTCACGAGCACGTCGAGGCCCGGCTCGAAGATCGGAATGCCGCCGCTTTGCAGGAGCGCGAGTTTGTCGGGGTTGTTGTCCACGCACGTGACGGAGTTGCCGGTTTCGGCGAGACACGTTCCCGTGACGAGTCCGACGTACCCGGTGCCGACGACAGCGACATTCATGCGGACCCCGTGTCCGGTGCGAAAACGAGTGCGGTAAGCGTGTTAGATGTGGTACCCGCGAACACGCGGGATTCAAGACTTGCCGCCTTCCCTGGAGCGCGGGCTCACGGCCCGCTGCTTCGCAACGCGGATGGCTTCGGACGGCATCGTGCGCGGTTCGAGTCGGGCAGCAGCGGGCTGGAAGCCCGCGCTCCAGGGAACTCACCCATCCCTCAGCATCTCGCGGGCGACCACAACGCGCCACCACGCCACTCAGCGCTTGGCGTCCGGGCCGAGGAGTCGGCGGAGCAGGTTCCCCGCTGCCGACCCGTTCAGCCGCACCACCGCACCGCCGCGCGTCACGGTCGCCTGGGAGAAGAACTTCGCGACCGACGGATCGGCGTCTTCGTCGCCCGCGAGATTCGCCACGACCGCGTTGATCGCCTTCTGCACCTCCCGGGCGTCCCCCTCGTCGCGCGAGGTCGCCACCACGCGGAGGGTGGTGCGCTCGCCCGCGGAGAAGCCGAACGCCAAACCGGTGGTCTTCCGGGCTACCGCCACGAGCGACTGATCGATCTCCCGTTTCGGTTTCTCGGGCGCCGTCAGCCACCCGTCCGCGGTGGTGTCGTGGCAGAGCGCGACGAGGTCGCGCCGAACCTCATCCCACCCGGCAGGCGCGGGCGTCTTCTCTTTCTTCTCGAGCCGGGTGAGCAACCCCTTGATCGCGTTCTCGTCCGTGTCGAACGCGAGGGTGCGGGCGTCGGCCACGAACAGACTCAAGTACGAAGGCTCTTTGCCGACTTCGATCGGCACCCGCACGTACTCGCGGCCCGCGTGTTTGACCGATTCGGCCTTCGGGAACCACTTCTTGACGCACGCGGACCAGTCGAACGGCTTGGCGGTTCGCACCGTGCCGGACGAGACACCTCCCACGCCGAAGGTACCCTGCTCGTCTTCCTCTTTCTGAACCTGCAGCGTGATTTGGGCCGCGATGATCACCTCTTCGATGTCCGCAAGTTCCGGCGGCGCGGCGGCCTTCAGGTCGCCGTCGAGGAACGCGAACGCGGCGGCGAGGGTCCGCCGGAGCAACCCGGTTGTGGCCTGATCCGCGTTCCCCAAGTGCTTCACCAACTCGCCCGGTCGCACCGCGAGAACGGAATGGGTGGTTCGGGGCAGGTACGTCAGGTCGAACGGTTTGAACGCCCCGACCGCGGGCTTGGGCGCCGGTTGTGCGGGCACATCCAGAGCGCCGACGGCGCCGAGCAGGAGCCAGAAGAGTGCGGACATGATTTCTACCTGCACTCGCTGCGGACAACCCGCAGCGGTCGGGCGATCATGCCGATCGGCCTTCGTCGCGTCAATCGCACTGCATTCACCCGTCCCGCAGCATCTCGCGGGCGGCGTTCAGACCGCACGCGCCCATCACGCCGCCGCCGGGGTGCGCCGCGGCCCCGCACAGGTACAGCCCCTTCACCGGCGTGCGGTAGTTCGCGTACCCCGCCACCGGCCGGAAGCTGAACATGCTCGACAGACTCATCGAGCCTTGCATGATGTTCCCGCCCGTGATGCCCCACATGCGCTCCATGTCCGGCGGCGGGATCACCATGCGGTGCAACACGCTCGACTTGAACCCCGGCGCGTACTCTTCGAGGATGTCGAAACAGCGGTCCGCGAACGGATCCTTCTCCGCCTCCCACGTCGTGCCCTTCAGCGTGTACGGCGCGTACTGCACGAACATGCTCAGGATGTGCTTGCCGGGCGGCGCGAGCGTGCTATCGAGCGCGGTCGCCATCGTACATTCGATCATCGGGTCGCGCGACCACCGGCCGTACTTCGCGTCGTCGAAGGCGCGCTCGATGTAGTCCTGATCCGGGCAGATGTGCATGGTGCCGTGGTGCTGAGGCCCGACGCCCTCGTTCGGGAGTACCTTCCAGCGCGGCGGGCGGTCGAGCGCGACGTTGATCTTCACCGTGGCCGATGAGTAGTCGATCTTCTTCACCTGCGCGACGAACTCGTCCGGCAGGTCTTTCGCGTCCATCAACTTGAGGAAGGTGACGTTCGCGTCGGCGCCAGACGCGACCCGCTTCGCGCGGAACTCGGTGCCGTCCTTCAGCGCGACGCCCACGACGCGCCCGTCGCTCACCATGATCTTGCCCACGTCCGCGTTGGTGCGGATTTCGGCGCCGTAACTCTTCGCGGCCGAGGCGATGCTGTTCGAGATGGTGCCCATGCCGCCGCGGACGTAGCCCCACACGCCGCGCACGCCGTTGCACTCGCCCATGACGTGGTGGAAGAGGACATACGCGGTGCCGGGGTGCGACGGCGGAGCGAACGCGCCGATCACCGCGTCCGTCGCGATGGTCGCCTTCAGTTGCTCCGACTCGAACCAGCGGTCGAGGATCGGCCGCGCGGCCCCGGTCAGAACCTCGACGGCTTCGGTCGCGGTGGTGCGGCCGAGCTTGCGGAAGCCCATGCCGAGCTTGCCGAGCTTCCACAGCGAGCCGATCCCGCCGAACGGATCGGGGGGCGTCTGCGTCAGCATCGGTTCGAGGAAGTCCGCCACCCGCGTCAGCATGTCCTCGTACTTCGGGTAGGCCTCCGCGTCCTTTGTCGAGAACTTGGCGATCTCCTTACGGGTCATCT
>CANLGS010000471.1 GCA_947490035.1 Gemmataceae bacterium | reverse complement strand
GGGCTGAAATCGCCCTTCCTGTTCGTCGCGGACACGGCAACGAACAAGGTGATCGACAAGGTCGGGCCGTTCGCGGCGTCGATCCGTCCGTTCACCGTCAACGGCTCGCAGACGCTGTGTTTCGTGAACGTGAACGAGTTGCTCGGGTTCGAGGTCGGCGACCTGAAGACGGGTAAAAAGCTGCACCGGGTCGAGGTGCCCGACGTGAAGAAGGGGATGGTGAAGCGGCACGGGTGCCCGAGCCACGGGATCGGTCTGACGCCGGACGAGAAGGAAGTGTGGGTGGTGGACGCGTTCAACGAGCGGGTTCACGTGTTCGAC
The DNA here is from genome assembly GCA_947490035.1 of Gemmataceae bacterium. Classification (GTDB taxonomy): domain Bacteria; phylum Planctomycetota; class Planctomycetia; order Gemmatales; family Gemmataceae; genus Gemmata. Next base: position 4,050 of record CANLGS010000471.1, on the reverse strand, counting down.
GCGACCGTCATGCCGCCGAAGTACGCCGCGAGCGTGAAACTCCGCGAGCAGCCGGGGTGGATTACCTTTAGCCTCGACGGCAAGTACGCGTACCCGTCCACCGGCGAGGTGATCGACACGGCGACGAAGAAGATCGTGGCGACGCTGGCCGACGAGAAGGGCGGGCCGGTGCACAGCGAGAAGATGGTCGAGATCCACTTCAGGGACGGCGTGCCGGTCGCCGCCGGCGACCAGTTCGGCCTCGGGCGGAAGGTGTGACCCGACTCGGTTGGCTCACGAGGGTTCGGCAATGGCGCAGGTGATGCACTACTCGGGCGACGCGCAGGGCGTCGGGTTCCGGGCGACCGCGGTGCGGATCGCCCGCCGGCTACAGCCCCTGGCTTTGCCTGAGCGGAATCGCCGCGACCCCCCAACGTCCGTCGGCCTGGCGTTCCAGCCGCCGGTCCCGCGCGAGGGCCGCCAACGCACCCTCCACGCGGCTCTTGATCTTGGCCCCCAGCCGTTTGAACCCCAGGCGGCGGGAGACGGCCCCGCAGAGGTCGTCCGACTCCGTCGCACCGTACTCGGAAACGACGGCGATTACCGTCGTGTGGATGACCAACTCCGGCACGTCGTCGATGCTCCCGTACGCGGGCAGGGGGGCGGGAGAAACCGGCACCGGAACCGGAGGCGGCAACTCCTCGACCGGTGCGGGCACCGATTCAATTGTCGGTGCCGGCGGTTGGGGCGAGGCCGTCAACGCAGCCAGTACCCGCTGCACCTGCTTCTCCCGGTTCCGCAACCAGTCGGTCGACCAGATCCGACACAGCCGCCACCCCAGGCCCTCCAGAACCGACTGCCGGAGCCGGTCCCGGTCTCGGGCGGTCGCCGACGAGTGGTAGGTCGCCCCGTCGCACTCCACCCCCAGCGCGTACCGCCCGACGGTGCCGTCAGCGAGGACCGCGATGTCGATTTTGTACCCGCCGCACCCGACCTGGGTGTGCAGCGTCAGGCCCCGCCGCCGGAGTTCGTCGTAGACCTCGCGCTCGAACGGCGAGTCGAACTCTCCCGCCTCGGCCGCCGTCACGGCCTCGGTCAGCGCACGCGGCCCGCGCTCCGCGTAGTCGAGGAACGCCCGCAGCAATCTGGCCCCTTCCGCCGCGGTGCGGGACAGGTCGATGTCGGTGGCGACCATGGACGTCACGAGGATCATGCCGCTCCGGGCACGGGTGACCGCCACGTTCAGCCGCCGCTCGCCGCCCTGGCGGTTTAACGGCCCGAACCGCATGGCCACCCGCCCGGTCGCGTCCGGCCCGTAGCCGACGCTCAGGACGATCACGTCCCGCTCGTCCCCCTGGACGTTCTCCAGGTTCTTCACGAAGAAGCGGTCGGCCCGGTCCTCCTTGAAGAACCCCTCCAGGTCCGGGCGGGCCTTGCGGCGCGCCTCCAGTTCGTCCAGGATGCGGTTCTGCTGCCGCTGGGAAAAGGCGATGACCCCGAGGCTGGTGTCGGGGGAGGACCGGGCGTGCGCCATGACCAGGTCGGCGACCCGGCGGGCCTCCGGGACGTTCACCCCGTCCGCGAACCGCCCGTCGGAAACCCGCTCGAAACGCACCGCACTGCCCGCCCCGTCGTCCGCGCTCGGGAAGGTGACCAGGCCGCCGCCGTAAATGAACTGGTTGGAGAAGGCGATCAGACCCTCCCGCCGGCTCCGGTAGTGCCACCGGAGCCGCTTCCGCACCAGGCCCAGTGACAGGCACACGTCGAGCAGGCTCTCGAACCCGGCCGTCCCGTCGTCCCCGTCGTCGGCGTCGGGGTCGTCGGCCGTCGAGCGCGCGAAGAAGTCGGTGGGCGGGAGCTGCCGCGGGTCGCCGGCGACCACCAATTGCCGGCCGCGGTACACCGCACAGATGGCGTCGTGCGGGCGGACCTGAGACGCCTCGTCGAAGATCACGACGTCGAACTCGGCGGACGTCGAGTTGAGGTACGTGCTGACCGCCAGCGGGCTCATCATCAGGCACGGCTTGAGCCGGGGCAACAGGGTCGGCACCTCGGCGAACAGCCGGCGCACCGGCAGGTGCTTGCGCTTCTTGTTCGCCTCGCGCAACAGGATGCCGAGTTCCGACGTGGCCGGGGCGGCCCCGTCCGCGTGTGGGCGACGCGGGTCGACGAGGAGCTGCGACCGGAGCCTGGCCGGGGCCGCCTGGACCGACAGCCGGTCGAGGCGGACGAAGCGGTCGACCAGGTGGTCCTGGTCGTCGGTCGAGAACCGGGCGAGTTCGGGCACCCGCTCGTACAGCGCGTCCAGCCACAGACCCAGGAACCGGCGGCGGAAGGCGTCCGCGGCCCGGTCGATCCCGACCCGCCCGGCGGCGACCTCCTCGACGACCAACTCGACCCCGAGGGCGGCGGCCTCCCGCCGCACCTGCACGTAGCGGACCCACTCCTCCACCCGCGGGAGGTCGGCCAGGCGAGCCCCGGCCCACCGGTACAGGTCGGCGATCGGCATTTGCGCGAGCACGACCCCTTCGGAAACGGACGCGTCGGGCGGGAAAAGCGTGCCGGTCAGGTACGCCCACGATTCCTCGAAGCCGTCGGTGATTGCTCGCTCGGACACGCCCACCGCGGCCCGGAGCCGCTCCCGGGACGCCCCGTCGCACAGGGCGGCGACGGTCGCCGGCGACACACGCCCCACGACTCGCGCGAGGAGGGCTTGAAGGGTCTCGGCGGTTCCGGCCAGAACCGACCAGTCGGCGGCCTCGACCGCCGCGACCGGTTCGCCCACGCCGAGGACGCCCGCGTGGGAGGCGATCTGCGCCCGCAGGGCCACGCGCTCCGCGAGTTCGACCGCGCGCGCCTTCCAGGTGCCGGGCGGAAGGTCCTCGCCGTCGCGGAGCAGATCGGCCAGTCGGTCCAGAACGGCCGCCTCGGCCTCGGCGGCCGCACGCTCGTCCCGCAACCGGGAGGCGAGGGCGGCGGCCGTGGCGTCCAACACCGTGGCGGTGCCGGCGGGGGCGTAAACGGTGAGTAGCTCCGACCACGCCGCCTGAAACTCGGCGTCCGCCCTGCTCAGATCGTCCGCGGCCGACCGGAGCGTCGCCCGATCGAGCTTGCCGCCCGGAGCCAGGGCCGTCTTCAACTCGGGGGACGGCTTCCACTTCTCGTACCGCTCGACCGCCGTCAGGCCCTCGGCCGACGCGGCCCAGTCCGCCCGACCCGAAGCGGTCGGCACGAGGTCGGCCGCGTAGGCGGCTTCGACCTGCCGGGCGTACCCCGCCCGGCGGTGGAACTCGTCGAGGACCGCGAGGTCGGCCAGCAGCCCCGCGCGGTCCGGGGGCGAACCGGCGTACCAGCCCGCGACCTGTCGCCGTAAGGCACCCCAGCGCGGGAAGAGCCGCCGCCAGAACGAGCCGCCGTGGCGGAGCGCGTCCCGGACGACATCCGCGGATTCGGGTGCGAACGCCACCGGGGCGAGTTTGCCGGCCAGACCGGCCCGCAGCGACTGGGCCGCGAGTTCCTCCTGCGGAGCTTTCGTCACGACACTCTGAAGTTCCGTCCGACGCGCTGCGTCCCACCACGAGGGGCAGACGGCCGGGCCGGTGGCGAGGTCCGCGGCCACGCGGGTGTACTTCCGGGCCTGCGCGACGGTCGCGGTTCTTGCCGGAAGCAGGAGTGCGGACAACAGACGCCCGAAGGAGGTGGCGAGGCGGTCGAGGCTCGGGGTCACGGCGTTCAACCTGCCGGCGAGGTCGCGGAGTCGCAAGGCCCGCGTGCGGGCCGCTAGCGACGAGCCGCCGACGAGCCGCTCGCCGCTACCGGAGGTCGGAGGTGCGAGTTTTGACACGGCCTCCGCGTCGAGGCTCGCAACCGCGCTCGAAGAAAACGCCCCGAGTGAACCCGCCAGGAGCCGGACGCGGGTGGTGGCGGCGTGCAGGGCACGGGCAGCCGTCGCTGCGGCCGCCGGATCGCCCCCGAACCAGTCGGCGGGTACAAGTGGGACGGCCAGCACCGAGCGGGCGAACCCGACTGCCTGTTGCCACCGCCCGACGGTGTCCGCGGGTCCGGCGAGCG
>CANLGS010000470.1 GCA_947490035.1 Gemmataceae bacterium | reverse complement strand
TCGCGTTCGAGGATGAGGAACGCGGTGGGCATGGGCAACCGCGACTTCTCGTCTTCGGCCTGCTTGACGACGAACGCCTGGAACGCGGTGAAGTAGTGGGCCAGTTTGGTGAACCCGCTGGCGACGAGTCCGGTGTGTTTCAGTTCCGACGCGACGAACTGCACCGCGAGCGGCAGTCGCGTACTCGCAAGCAACTCATCGCCGACGCGCTGGAACACTTCCTGGGCCGGCTGGTTGTCCGCGATGCGCTCTCGCACGGTGCGGAACAGGTACGCCTGTTCGATGTACTCTTCGCGTTCGAGAACGGTCGCGGTGCTCATGGGGACAGCTTACTGCGATTGTCGTCGGAAAGTGGCGCATTACGGCTCCGGCCACTCGATGTTTGGGTTGAGGGCGAGATAGTACGCTCGCAATTCCCGCTGGTGCTCCACGGGCAGCGACGGGATGCCAAACCCGATCGCGTACTCCCACCAGTCTTCTTCTTCCAGATGACGCAGCCACTCGGAAAGATTCGCGCCCAATACCAAACACGCGTTTGCCGAGCGCGGCCCAGTCCCACCCGGTCCCCAGTCGAGTTGACCGCCAATCGCGAGGATCGCACCCGGCTGACAGCAGGGGGCATCGACGACGTACACGATTCTTTCAAAGTGGCAGCCGAACCCGAACAGACAGGCGTCGAACGTTCCCCGCCCCGCCGGGGCGTCCCAGAGAAGCCCCAAACCCGCCCACCCGACACGTTTCACTTCCCGTAGCGGACGCAGGTAGATCGAACCGTAGTCCGAGCCCTCGAACGCTATTGCTTCGTTGCCGGCGTAAAAGCGCGCGAGGTCGGATGGCAGTTCATGCCGATTTACGTCTCGCGACACTGCCAAGCGGAGGAATGGCTTCGGCCCCATCGGAAGACCTCACGCGATCGATCCGTCGCAAACGCTCCTATTTCACGCGCAAGAGGGCGTCCCAGGTCTTCGCGGTGTGAACCTCGTCCGCGATCCGGTTCAAACGTTCCAGGTCTTCGATCGTGTTCAGCTTGTTCTTCTGCTTCTCGGTCGGTTCGCCGATACGCCTGCCGCCCTGCCGCAGGATCAGCGCCCGCGCGTAGTCGATGGCCCCTTCTTCGAGGATGAACTGGTAACCCGGGGAGTCCTTCATCGCAATCACCTTGTTGAAGATAACCCGTCCCACCGCGGGCGGAACGTGCATCGCGGACAGAATGTAAGCCGCGACGAGCAGGCGCTCGGCGTCCGCTTTCGCTTCCTGCTCGGCGCGGTCGGCAATCCGTTTCGCGATGGCCGGCAGCGCCTGCAATCGCGTCTGACCGGGCAGCGGCTTGCCCAGTACCGCCAGCGGCAGGAACCCGAGTCCGGCGTTCAGCATTGCTTCGGACGATAGCTCCCACGCCTTCACCGTCTCGAACCGGAACCGCAGTTCGCTCACGCCGGGATTCGGCTCGTACTCCACGCCGTCGGTTGGGCCACCGCCGACGGCGTTCGACCGTAACAGCACCACGATGGAACGAACCGGCAGTTTCGTGTGGTGGTGCGCAAGCACATTGTACAGCAACATCCGCCGCGCCAACTCGTCGTCCGGCCCGCTTTCGAGGTCGATGTGAACGACGAGATCGCCGACCTTGATGAGCGTGTCGGCCGCCGCGGTCACCGTCGAAAGATCGGCGGTCAGCACCTCCGGCGGGGCGGTGATCGGCACGCCGAGTTGCGTGAGCCAGTCCACCGGGTACGCGGTGACCAGTTCTTTCAGCGTCGCATCAAATGGCTTGGACATGGCATGATCCCTACTGACAGGCGAGCAAGTGTTCACGCTCCCCGCGCGACTTCAAGAAATTTCCGCACCGGACGGCGAGAAAGACTACTCTCACTGTCATTATAATTGACGAGACGCTTCGCTAACTGGTCCCCTGGGACGCGACCGCATGACCCGCTATCTGCCCTCGAAACGGTCTTCCCGCAACGCGATGGTGGCGATGGTGCTGGGCACCGCGCTCGCCTCCTCGCCGTCGAAGGCCGCCGCTTCCACCGCCGAACCCGGCGCCAAGGCCGTCACCGACATCAGCAAGTACTGCCAGACGTGCTGGCGCAACGCCCGCCTCCCGGCCGACCGGTGGCAGGACTGCACCCAGGCCGTTTTCGTCCGCTTACTTGAGCGCGTCGAAGCGGACAAGTGGGGCACCGTGCTGGTGGACAGCGAGACGGACGAGCGCCGCGAGTTCCTCCGCGCCATCGACGCGGTGAAGAAGCGCACGCAGCGCGCACGCAAGTTCGCGGCGCTGTCGCCGGAGTTGCCCGACCGGCAACCGGTGAGCAACACCACCCGCGACGACCGCGAGGCCGTCGCGAAGGTCGCCGCCGAGCAACTCAGCCCGCGGCAAAGGCGCATCCTCGAACTGACCGCCGACGGCTGGCCGGTGCCCGACATCGCGGAGGAGTTGGGAACCACCGTCGAACGCGTCAGCGACGAGAAGTACAAGGCGATCAAGAAACTACAGCACCACTTCGGCGACGTGTAGAGCGGAAGTCGGTCACACCAGGAACGCCGGGTCGCGGGGCGGAAACGCTCGGCGACCCGGCCCCGCGCATTTATGCGCCCCGCAGTTGGCGGAACCGGAACACTTCAAGTATCATCTGCGGTACCTCGCGTGTCCGCTCCGGGAGTCGCCATGCCCGAACCCGTCGATCCGCGTCCCACCCCGGCGGCTCCACAAGAGCCCCGCCGCTCCCAACAAGGGAACCGAACCCGCGTCCGACGCGATACCGGTCGCGAAGGCGATCCCGGCCAACGAGTTCGCGGACCTCAAAGTCAATTACGCGGCACAGGTGAAACCCGCGGCCTACGTTCCGAATCGCCGCAAAGCGTTCGGCGGAAATGTTGTTCTGGTCGCGGGCGGCGCGGTGCTGCTCTTGGCGGTCGTGGCGGCAGTCGTGTCGCAGATGGGTCCGAAAGGCGGCGAGCCGGAACCGGAGGCGAAGCGACCGAACGCGGGCGACAACAAGGACAAACCGAAGCGGTCCGAGCCGAAGCAGCTCGAACCGCAGGCCGTTGACTACGACCGGAAGGCTGCCGAATATGTGCTGTCCCTCGGTGGGATCGTACGCGCGAACGGCGAGGAACGGGATATAAAGGACGCCGCAGCACTGCCGAAGGAGTCGTTCCAGTTGACCGGGGTCTTGTTGCGACACGCGCCGGTAACCGACACGGGGTTGACTTGCTTCAAGGACTGCAAGGGTCTGGCCGAACTCCTCCTGATGCGCTGCGGAGAGGTAACCGACGCGGGCTTGGCGCATTTCAAGGACTGCAAGAACCTCACCAAACTCTTCCTGTTCGACTGCCCTCAAGTGAGCGATGCGGGTCTGCTTCACTTCAGTGACCGCAAGAACCTGACGGATCTTGTCTTGGGCGGTAACGCACCGAGCGGCTACCCACGGGTCACCGACGCGGGGTTGGCAAAATTCAAGGACTGCAAGAACCTGAACACTCTCGGTCTGAACGGCTGCACGCAAGTCACTGACGCGGGGGTGGCGCACTTCAAAGACTGCAAGAACCTGACGAGCCTCACGCTGGCGAACACGAAGGTGACCGACACGTGTCTGGCTCACTTCCGCGACTGCAAAAACATGAACACGCTCTACCTGAGCGGCAACCCGAAGATCACCGACGTGGGGCTGGCGAACTTTCAGGGTTGCACGGGCGTCGTCACCCTCTACCTGAGCGGCAACACGGAGGTCAGCGACGCGGGCGTGGCGAACTTCAAGGACTGCAAGAAGCTGGCGCGGCTCAGCCTGGGTGCCACGAAGGTGACCGATACGGGGTTGGCTTATTTCAAGGATTGCAAGAGTCTGGAGTACCTCGACCTGATTGCGACGAGTGTGACCGACGCGGGGTTGAGTCACTTCGCGGATTACACGGAACTGCGAAGCCTCGAACTCCGGGAAACGAAGGTCACGGCGAAATGCGTCGCGGAATTGAGGACCGCATTGCCGGGCTGCAAGATCGCGTGGGGCACCCTCGAACCGTAGACGTGAGACCGGCTTCCGACGTTGCACGCGCCCGCACGCGGCGTACACTGGCAGGCGTTTACCCGCGGTGGTCAGCGCCACGAGCTGCGGCGTTACGCCGCGGAAGGTTAAAGCCCGACGAAGTTGGTCTTCGCCGTAACCTCCACCCCCTGCCCCACGTGGGAGGGGCGGAGTCACCCCTTACAACATCGCGAGCGATTGCTATAAGTTGTTTTCACCAGGGATGTTGACTCACCCTCTGAGGAAGCGACAAGGATGTTACCCAAGAGCGTAATCGATCGTTTCGTCCAGAAATGCCCTGCGGCTGTGATGGTCCGGGCACCGCTTGAGAATCTGCTACGGCCTCACCGGC
>CANLGS010000469.1 GCA_947490035.1 Gemmataceae bacterium | reverse complement strand
CGCGAGCGATGTCGTGCTTGTTGAACTGATCGACGTAGAGCGAAACCAATTTCAGTGCCGGCTTGTCTTTGCCGTCGTGTTGCCAGCCTTCGAGGATCTTCGAGAGGATCACATCCGCGTGCGAGAGGATCCGGTACTCAGTCACGACCGCGGCCACCAACAGGGGCTTGGCCGTCGGCTTCTCGGCGAGTGCCGAAAAGGGGTTCGCCGTTATCAACCCGGCGGCACCGAGGGCAAGACACTCACGACGCGAGAGTTGCTGTTTCATGCTTCACGCCTTGGGTTTGAGCTTGGTAAGCGCCTCGACCTCCGCCACACCGAGCGCCCGGCGGTAGATGCGGACGTCCGCGAGCGGGCCGTTGAGCGGGCCGTTGGTTCCGGTGCCGAGGCGCAACGGTTGGTTCGCATCGACGAGGTAGTCCGCCGCGTCGAACGGTCGCGTCTGGGCGACCCGTTCGCCGTCCACGAAGAGCGCCAGCCGATTCGCCGACTTCACCGCCGCGACGTGGTGCCACCCCGCGGACAGCGTGTGGCCCCACATGGCTTGTTGCCCGGCCGAGTACGCGAAGATCTTCCCCGAAGGAAGCGTGCTGGCGAACAACTGGCCGTCGTGTTCCCCCATCGTCCACACGCGGCGGTACTTCACGTCCGGCGTGAGGTCGAGCCGGGCCAGTTTCTTCCACGTCGTTTCGGCCTCGTAGCTGTAGACCTCACCCAGCGGCAGCGTGCCGGCGATGAAGCGGCCGTTGTGAACGGCCATTCCCATCACCTCCAACTCGTCGCCGAGGCGACCGACATCCACCCACTTGTTGATCCCATCGAAGCGGTATACGCGCCCGCTCGGCCAGGTGCCTACGTACAGTTTCCCGTGGTACTGGGCGAAGGAATAGGTCTGGGTGTTGTCGCCGAGTTGCCCGCAGTCGGTCCACGTCTTCCCGTCGAAACGATACACGTGGCCGCCGTCGTAACTACCAGCGTAGATGTGCCCATCGTGGATCGTGAGCGGGACGACGCGCCGCGTTCCCTTCTCCGTGGTCTTTGGGTCGATTGCTTCCGGCACCGCCAGCACCGCCCACTTCTTGTCGTTCTCGTAGCGGAAGAACCCCGCCGGTTTGTACAGCGACGATGCGTAGAGTTGGCCCTGGAACACGACGAAGCCGCCGACCGCCTCGGTCTGCGGCAACTGGCCGCAATCGGTCCAGCGGGTGCCACCGTCGTAGCGGAACACCTTGCCACCGAGCGTGAGGTTCTCCGACTCCTTCAGGCTCGAACCGGCAACGCGGTACTTCCCGGTACCGACGTAGAGCTTCCCATTGAACACCGCCATCGCGGTGACGGCATTCGACTTGTCGGGTGCGCCGCAGTCGATCCACTTCTGGTCGCCCGCGTAGCGGTAGACGCGCCCCGATTCGTCCTTCCCCGGTTCGCACGTGCCCGCGTACAGCGAGCCTTCGTTGACCGTCATCGAGAACGCGAAGAGCGAGTTGCCGGGCCGGCCGCAGTCTCGCCACTCGGTCTCGCGGTTGTCGTCGATGCCGAATTGAAGGTGCCGGTCGTTCGGCTGGTTCGAGGTCACGCCCGGACTGCTCTTGAGCGTCAGGTGATAGCCTCGGCGCGTCTTCGAGTCGTAACGGCTGAGTAAGTCGCCGGTCGGGCGATCCAGTTTGTCGCCGACCTTCACCCACATCGCGAACGAGAAGTCTCCTTTGCCCAACTCCGGCACGTCCTTGACGGCAATTTCACGCGGTTCCGTCACCGAAGGCCAGTGCGCGGCGAGGTCGCGGTTCAGTTCGACCGTTCCGTTCCGCGAGCGAATGTGTCGGTCGAGAAACGCATACGCGGCTTGTCGTTCAGTGGCGGGGAACTCATGCCCGGCGTCCGGATGCTTCGCGACCAGGCGGTCCTCCGCCTTGAACAGCGCGCGGTACACCGGCATCGCGGCGGTGAAGCAGTCCTTCACCCCGGACACCTCGAAGTCCGGGGCGTCGTGCAGCGGGGCGTTCGCGAACACCGGCCGCGGAGCGAGCGTGGCCAGCACCTCGGTGAAGTCGAACGGGATCTTCGCGGGGTTGTCGCCGTACACCGTCCTGATGCGCGGCATGTAATACTTGCTGCTCCACGCCCGCACATCGCCCTTGTTGTGCTTGGCGAAGACGTTGAACCCGCAACTGGTAACGACTGCCTTCACGCGCGGGTCGAAGACGGCGAGGAACAGCGCGTTGTGCCCGCCGAGCGAGTGGCCAATCACACCAATGGCGTTGGCGTCCACGTACGGCAGCGACTCCAGCAGATCGACCCCGCGTCGGTGGTTGACGATCCCCTTCATGGTGGCGCTGTCGTACTTCATCGCGTACGGGTCGGTCTTGTACTCCGCGTTGTGCAACAGCGGGTAATCGAGAACGAGGCAAACGTAGCCGCGTTCCGCGAGTTCGTGAGCGTAAGCGCGGTCGTCGCTCGATGTGAGTCCGGCGGGCGCGTCCTTGCCGGGCGCGGAGCTTCCCGGCAGGCAGATCATCGCGGGGCAGCAGTCCTTCTCGCTCGCGCCGTGTGGAACGAGTAGCCACCCCGGCACGCGATCGCCGTCTTCGACGACAAACGACACCCCCTGCCGCGTGTAGTGCCGGAGCTTGGTCGCTTCGCCCGTCTTGATGTCCAGCGGCAACTTCGACTTCTCCGGCAGTCGCCCCATCACCAGTTCCATGTTCGCCCGGATGTGGGCCGCGCGTCGCGCCCAGTCCTTCTCGGTCTTCACCGACTGCAACTTGCCCGCGTCATCCTTGTACCAGAGCAAATCCTTGCGGTCGTCGTACCACGGCGGATCGGCCGCGGCGCTTCGCCCGATCGCGGTGAGGACAACGACCAGAATGAGGAACGCGTGTTTTGTCGCTGTGCACTCTGGAATCATGACAGAATCCCCTTGATCGGCTGGCCGTGGTCGATCTCCAATCGCTTGCGACCGGGTACTTCGAGCTTTCGCGGGTCGAGGCCAAGCAGGTGCAACACGGTCGCGTGAAGGTCCGTCACGTAGTGGGCGGGTTCGATGGCGTGGAAGCCGAGTTCGTCGGTCTCGCCGTGAATAATGCCGGGCTTGATTCCCGCCCCGGCGAACCAAACCGAGAAGCCGTGCGGGTGGTGGTCGCGGCCCTCTTTGCTCCCGCCGCGGGTTTCCATCCCCGGCGTGCGCCCGAACTCGGTGCAGAACACCACCAGCGTGTCCTTCAGCAGACCGCAGCGTTTCAGATCTTTCACCAGCGCCGCGACCGGCTGGTCGATCTGCGGGCAGAGCTTGCCGTGGTTCTCCTTCAGCTTCGCGTGCGAATCCCACACGCCGTAAGGCGACGGGTACAACTGCACGAAGCGAACGCCGCGTTCGACGAGTCGGCGGGCCGCGAGGCAGCGTCGGGCCGCCACTTTGGTCGTCGCGCTGTCGGTGCCGTACAGCTTGTGCGTCTCGGCGGTTTCCTTGCTCATGTCGAGCGCATCGGGCACGGCGCTTTGCATCCGGTACGCCAACTCGTAAGCCCGGATACGAGCGCGAAGGGAATCGTCCGACGGATATTCCACGCCCGAGAGACCGTTCAGTTTGGCGATCAGGTCGAACTCGTTCTTTTGCTCCTGTGGGAGAATTGCCTGGGGCCGTTGTGCGAACGGCAACGGCTCACCGTCGAGGTTGAGCGGGATGCCGTCGTACCGCGGGCCGAGGTAGTTCGCCTGGATGGATTCGCGCGTGTCGGCGCGTGTCGGGCCGCCGAGGACCACGAACTGTGGCAAGTTCTCGTTCAGCGTACCCAAGCCGTAATGAGTCCAGCTGCCGATCGACGGTTGTTTATCGTCGAGCTTGTGCCGACCGGTGTGGATCTGGTTCTCCGCGGCATGGTCGTTGTCGGTCGTCCACACGTTCCGCACGATGGCGAGGTCATCGACGCAACTGCCGATATGCGGCAGCCAGTCAGCGACCTCGATGCCGCTCTGGCCGTGCTTTTTGAAGCCGACTTGGAGCGGGTAGACAGTAGCGTACTTGTCGCGGACGTTGATCGCGTCGTTGACCACCGACCGCGACCGCTTGTCGTGCAGTGGCGACCTGAGCGGGTTCGGAAACGGTGTCTGCTCGAACGTCTTCCCGGCGTACTTGTTCAGCGCCGGCTTCGGGTCGAACGTCTCGAGATGGCTGTAGCCGCCCGAGAGGAAAATCCAGATGACGGATTTCGCCGTTGGTGGGTGGTGCGGCTTGCCGCTCGGCATCTCAGCGGCTCGCACCACACCGTCGCGGTGGAGCAGCGCCCCGAGGGCCAACCCGGTGAAACCCATGCCGAAATCGGCGAGGAACGTGCGACGATGCGGACGCATGGAAGTCTCCCGGTCGGCTAGCGGATGGTGATGAAGTCGTG
>CANLGS010000468.1 GCA_947490035.1 Gemmataceae bacterium | reverse complement strand
GAGAGTTCTTGCGTGCAGATCGACGCCGACGTAGGATGCAGCGGTGGCCGTCAGGTAACGCATGGCGAAGGTCTCCAGGGGTTCCGCGGGGCGAACGACGCCCCGCAAAGAGTAAACCGGAACCTTCATCAGTATCCAGGCGCTGCAGCAGACGGCGGGGGCATGTAGGCTTTCTGGAGTTCAAGCTCACTCGGCCCCCGCCGCTGCTGAGCTTAGTCGTTCGCGCTCCCAAAATACTCTGCCAATACCACCTTGCGCGATTGCTGAACTTCTGTCAACTTTCGCTTCTGCGTTACTTGACTTGCGTACACTATCGCCCACGCTTTGAGTAGAGCTGCGGCTTCGCACGTCATTGGCACTCGCCAACACTTCACACTCATCTCCTATCTGGGAGAACCACCATGCGGAAACCACCCACGGATTCTCTGCTCGCGCTCGCCGCACTCGCTCGCGCCGAAGGCGGTAATTGGGAGACTGCTGGAAAGAACGCTCGCCGGGCCGCGCGGACCGTTCGCAAATGGCCGCTTCTGTATCCCGATCGCTGGGCCGAAGCCATGCGCGCGGCCGGTCGGCAAGTGATCGACGACGCGGCGAGCGAAAGCGTGCTCGTCCTGCGTCAACTCGTCCGCTCACCGTCCGACAAGGTTCGTCAAACGGCCGCGTGGCGACTCATCTACCAGCGCCTCGAACTGTGCAAGATCGAACTGCAGGCCGCGCTGGCCGCGGCGTTTGCAACACCGCACCCGCCTTCCGACGCGTACCTCATCGCCGCTTTCGTGGAGGCCCATCCCCGTGACCAACTCATCCGACTTGCTGCCAACTTGCTCAAAGCCCCAGTACCGCAGTGCCTTGACGTACAGCCTGATGAAGCCGCTGGCGGAAGATGACCCGGCGTTCTTCATCCGCGCGTGTCTCACCGACGAGTCCGGCGGCCCAATTACACTGGCTCCGGTTCACGAACAACTTCAGCGGTTCCTGACCGAGCACCCGCGGGCACTCGTGGAACTGCCACGCGATCACGGCAAGAGTTTTCAGGTGTGCGGACGAGTGTTGTGGGAACTGGGGCGCAACCCGGCGCTTCGCGTGAAGATCGTTTGCGCCACGGATTCCGTCGCGGCGGAACGCAGCCGCTTCTTGCGCTCCGCCATTACGGACAACCCGCGCGTGCAGTTCATTTTCCCAAAATTGAAGCCCGCCGAACCGTGGGGTGCCGATGCGTTTACCATCGCTCGCCCCGCGAACGCGATCGGTCCGAGCGTCGCGGCATTTGGCGTGGGCGCCGGCAGCACCGGCACGCGCGCCGACTTGCTCGTGTGCGATGATGTGGTTGACGTGCGCGCGCTTCACAGCCGCGCCGACCGCGACCGCGTCTCGGACTACTTCACGAACAACCTCATGAACCTGCTCGAACCGCACGGCCGCTTCTGGGGCTTGTGTACACCGTGGCACGCGGATGATCTCAACGCGCGGTTGAAGAAGAACACCGCCTACGCGGTGTTCCGGAAGGCTGTCGGCCTTAACTTCGAGCCGGTGTGGGAAGAGAAGTGGCCGCCGGAACGCCTGCGTGCCCGCAAGGACGAGATCGGCAGTGCGTCGTTCGCGCGTGGCTACCGGCTCGTGCCAATCTCCGACGAGGAGACGCCCATTCGCGCCGCATGGGTCAGGCTCTGGACCGAACCGGCCGACTACGACACCGTGCTGCTCTCGGTCGATCCCGCGGTGAGTTCGTCCACGAAGGCGGACTGCTCCGCGCTCGCGGTGCTGGGTCGCACGTCGGGCGTGCCGCTTGAAGTTCATGTACTCGCCTGCACCGCGCGGCGCGTGCCGGCGCCCGATCTGGTCGCGCTGATCGACAGCTTCGACCGCATGTGGAACCCGGCGGTGATCCTGTTCGAGTCGAACGCCGCGTTCCTCGGCATCAAGGACTTGCTGACGCGCCACGCCCGGTTCGGCCCGAAGCTGAAGAGCGTGACACAGACGCGCGACAAAGGTTCGCGGGTGTCGTCGTTCAGTGTGGTGGTAGAGAACGGCGCGTTCCGGCTGAAGGGCGATGCGGGCGCGGTCGATGTCGGGCAGCGCGAACTGTTCGAGCAAATGACGACGTTCCCGTTCGCCGAACACGACGACCTGCTCGACGCCGCCGCGACCGGCTGCGCGTACCTCCTCGACCGCCGCGAACCGCGCGTGTGGTGAACCCCAAAGGGGCACGACTTGCGGAATGCGCGAGTGAGTCGTAATGTGCAGGCGAACCACTCGCACATGCTGTTCGATAACCAGAGGTGACATTGTGGCCGACGACGACGACTACGAGGGGCGGCGCCCCAGGAACAACGATCGCCGGCGCCGGCGCCGCGACGACGACGACGACGACGATGATTACGATGACTACGAAGGGGGCGGGCGGCGGCAACCGCACCGCGGGACACTGATCGTCGTACTCGGCATTCTGAGCCTCGTGGCCTGCGCGCCTTTGGGTATCGGTGCGTGGATGATGGGGAGCGCGGATCTGGCCGCCATGCGCGCCGGGCGGATGGACCCGTCCGGCAAGGATATGACTCAGATCGGGTACATCCTGGGTATCATCGGAACGGTGCTGTTCCTGCTCTCGTTGAGTGCCATGTGTCTGTGGTTCGTGCTGATCGGTGCGGTCGCCGGTGGGGGCAGGTGAGTTGGTAACCAGATGGTGCCGCGGAACCACGAAGACCCGGAAGCGGTTCGCGCCGCGCTGGGTTGATCGCGAAAACAGTGGACCCGCGGGCCGCGTTCGCGGCAATAATGGGCGGAGCAATTCGCCCCACTGTTGAAGGAGAATCACGCCATGTTCGCGCGAACCGTTCTCGCGCTCGCCGCGGCCGGGCTGTTGGCCGCGCCCGCCTTCGCCCAGAAGAAGCCGGAACTGCAAGACTTCCCGTTCTGGACCGGTCCGAAGAGTCCGCACGCGAAGGCGTTCGTGCCCGGTCTTCAGGCGGCGCTCGAACTCACGCCGGAGCAGGTCGAGAAGATTCTCGCGGCCCGCGCTTCGACCGTGGACAGCCCGGAGGTCCGCGCGCTGAAGTCGAAGGGCGACCCGAACGCCACCGCCGACGAACTCGCCACCGCGAACGCCAAGCGCGCCGAGGCGACCGAGAAGCTCTACAAGGAAGTCGATCTGATCCTCACGAACGCGCAGAAGGCGCTCGTCGAGAAGATCAACGACGGCTACGCGAAGACCGCGGCCGAAGTGCTGGAAGACCTGCAAGCGAAGTTCGGCGCGGCGAAGGGCAACGAAGAGGAGATGGCGAAGGTGCGGAAGGAGTACGCCGAGGCGCTGGCCGCCGCGTTCGACAAGAAGCTCGACGGTATCCTGAGCACCGACCAGAAGACCGCCGTGAAGAAGGCCGCCGAAGTGGAAGCGAAGCGCGCCGCGGAGAACAAGGACAAGCCGAAGCCGAAGAAGTGACAGTACGTCCGGAGTGTGGTCCGCCGCTCCGCGGCGGCTCGGGTCTGCGCTTGGTCGCATCCGGGCACAGGGCGCGAAGACCGCCGCGGGGCGGCGGACCACACTCCCGCTCCGCCGCTTTCACTTCGAGTTTAACTTGAACTCAAGGACGTTGTCGCCACTCGTAATGGTCTGCTTGAGCGTGGTCGGGGAGTGGTACTTCGCGGGGATAACGGGAATCCGTTCGTCGATCATCCCGGTCCCGTCCGAACTCCTCATGCTCTGAATCCGCCGACCCGTCTTCTTTTCGCACCGAATTTCGACCTTATACTCACCCGGTGACGGCCCGCCGTTTTCGTCAATCATGAACTTACCGTCGTCGTCAATGATCCCTTGCGCCTGGAGTTGCCCGGGGCCGACCGGGATGAACTCAATAAGCCCGGCCGGGGCCGGTTGACCGTCCAGAGTGATCTGTCCGGTCACGCGCACGCGCGGAGGGTTGGAGCCTTTGCTCCCGCCCCCGCACCCGACGACGCCGAGACACAACACGGTCAAGACGATCGCTCGCGAACGGAACGCGACACCACAACGAGCCGACACGCCGGTCATGAACAGGTTCTCCGCGATGCGGTGGTGAGGGTGGGAGTGAATCGCGGACCTCACGGCAGCGGGGTGACTTCGCCGCCCGCCGGACTTGCGGCCGCCTGCCACGCGAGGACGCTGACGCCGCTCGTCACGAAGCGGATCGACCCATCCAGCATCAAGAGGTTCACGCCGCCGGTGTGGTTGCTCCGCGCGGTGAGTTGGTACGAGCCGTTATTCCCGATATTCACACAGGGCGTTCCGACGCCCGCGGCGCACCGCTCGGTGGAATCGGACGCGGTCCCGTTCGGCAGGTAGTCGTGCGTGTACTGAACGCAC
Source organism: Gemmataceae bacterium (assembly GCA_947490035.1). Classification (GTDB taxonomy): domain Bacteria; phylum Planctomycetota; class Planctomycetia; order Gemmatales; family Gemmataceae; genus Gemmata. Next base: position 55 of record CANLGS010000468.1, on the reverse strand, counting down.
CCGGTGTCCGCGAACAGCGCGCCGCGCGAGTCGTTGTTCGGCGACTTGCGAATCT